>JAEUIF010000835.1 GCA_016795185.1 Planctomycetia bacterium
CCGAGGGACGTGCCACCCGCAGTTCATTCGGCGGATTAGCCGTTGGTACTTGCGCTAAGCCATGCGGGGTTCGAGGTATTTCCGCAGCCCGGCCAGCCCGTGGTGCATGTGCGAACGAACGGTGGCTTCGGTCCGACCGACGATCTGCGCGATCTCGTCGTAGGGGAGGTTTTGCCAGATGCGCAGCACCACCACGGCACGCTGCTGCGGCGGCAGTTGCTGCACGGCGGCCGTCACCAGCACCGCCGTTTCCGTGGCGATCAGCCGGTCTTCCGGCGATGGGTCGTCCGCCAGCGCCCGGTCCTCGGCATGGACCAGCGACAGCGGCGTCGGCCGGCGCGAGCGACCCGCTTCCCGGCATTTGTTCACCGCAATGGCGAACAGCCAGGATTTGAACGGCCGGGGGAACTGGTACTGCGCGCGCTTGTGCCAGACCGCCAGGAACACTTCCTGGAACAGCTCCTCGGCACGGTGCCGGCTGCCGACCATCCGCTGAATGAAGGTGAGCAGGGGGTGTGCGTAGCGGCGCAACAACGGCTCCAGCCGCTCGCGCTTGCCCTGGGCCACCTGGGCCATCAGCAATTCATCGCAGACCTGATGTTCCGCGTCCATGGGGCGCCCTCCGACCTGCTCTATGCGCGGGTGGTGGGCCGTGTGGAAGGAAAAAAGAACTTGAAAGTAGAAGGGAGAATCGAGCTGTTACCGCGCGAAGCCGCCAGCGGCGAACTTCGCGCCGGCGGCTTCGCAGAATCGCGGTTTCAGTCTTTCTTTTCAGGAGTCGGAACAGGCGTGGCGAACCCCTCAGCGCGGGCGCGCTGCAAATCCTTGATGCTCTTCTCCGCTTCCTCGACGATCTCCTTCGGCGCGTCCTTCGGGCCGCTCAGCTTCCTCCAGAGATTGACGGCGAGGTTAAACCATTCATGCCGTCGGTCGGCAGTGCGTTCCCGCTCGGCGGGCTCCACTTCCGCGGTCAGGTACGCAGTCAGGCCGCGCGCCGTGGCCAGGTCGCGGGCACGCAGTTGCTGCACTTCCTCCTGGACCCAGGGCCGCTGCTCGCGCATGTAGAATTCTTGATGTTGCTTGAATGCTTCCTTGCCGGCCGCAGTGTCGGGCCAGCGTTGCAGGCAACCGAGCAGCTGGGCCAGGCCGCTGTTGAAGGTTTCCGGCTTTTCCAGTCGCTTGCGGGCTTCGGTCAGGAGCGTCTGCGACAGCTCTTCGCGCTGGGGGGCGTCCTGGGGCGGCATGTGGGCCGTCGGGTAGTTCTTGACCAGTTCCAGACGGCGCGGCAGGTCGGCTTCCAGCCAGGAGTAGATTTTCTCCAGGGTGTCGTGGTCGGGCATGCTGCGGCCAGGGCCACCCTCCCAAACCTCGCAGCGCACCTTCATGTCGGACAAGATCGGCTTGTACAGCTTCTCGACTTCGGGCTTGAGCGCGGCACTGGCGACCAGGGCGACGCTCAAACGGTCGATCAAGCGTTGCCGCAGCCAGGGTTCGTCGCGCGGCAACTGGCCGCCGTTGATGGCGACCAGGCCGCCGAAGAATTCGGGCAGCGCGTAGGCGATGCGGCTGGCAGCTTGCGCGCCGGTTCCCAGGCCCACAATGTAGGTCCGTTCGGGGTCGAGCGCATGCGAGCGGCGCACTTCATCGAAGGCGTCCAGCGCCGCGCGGGTGCGCTGCCAGGGTTCGAGGTTCTCGCCGGGATTGGCGACCCCAATGAAGATGCACTTGTGATACTGGCAAAGCTTTTGCCAGGAGTCCCAGCCTTGTGGCCGCGAATCCGGCGACAGGAACAGAATGGCCGGGGCCAGCTGGGCCGGATCGAGTTCGGGCGGTACGTATAGCTCGAAGCGCTGCTTCTTGGCGTCCCAGAGGTCCATCGTGGGGGGGATCTTTTCGAGGCTCTCGCGCCCTTCGACGAAAGTCCAGTCGAGGCGGTTCGGTTGGCTGACCTCGACCGATGCGCGGTAGCCCGGCAGCGCGTTCATGGTCATCAGCAGCACACCGCCGGTCACCGCGGCGCCGGCTACGATGCAGAGCACGATCACCAGCGGAGCCATGCTGCGGTCGTGCGCGACGACAACTTGGCGTTCCTTCTTGCGCGGCTCCAGCTTCAGCAGGCTCTTCTTTTGCCCCTTGGCGGGCAGCTTTTTCAGGATCGAATCCTTGGCGGAACGGCCCGGCTTAAGGATTGGCGGCTTGGTGTCCACGTCCTTGTCGGTCATTTCCTCCGCGCCTTCATCGGGGACCGGGCCGTCGTTCAGCGCGTCCGGCGGCGGCAAGTCGTCCGGCAGCGGTTCTGGCGCCGGGGACGGCGGCGGCGACGCTTGGTCCTTGCCCTTGCCTTTGCGGGGAACGAATTTATGAGCCATGACCGGCCTCTTGGTTAACTGGCCGAGGGGCTGCTGCCCGAACCGGACCTTCCCCATAGTAATTTAGTTTACTCGGAAGCCGCTCACGGCTCCACCCTGGACCGGATCGGTTTGCCGATTTTGCGCGACCAGCCCCAGTTGCCTGCTCTGGCCGAGGCCAGCCGTTTTGATATGCCAACTTCGTAACAGCCCCGGCCGTCCGTCAGGAGTGCGTTCGCATGGGACCAACCACCATTGGCTTCGGCGCGGTTTTGATCCTGCTCGGCGTGGGCAGTTTCCTGCTCTCCGAAAGCCGCGCGCCGACCGCCCTGATTCCGGCGTTCTTCGGATTGGCGCTCGCAGTCGCCGGCCTGCTGGCATGCAAGGATAGCTTACGCAAGCACGCGATGCATGCGGCCGCCCTGCTCGGCCTGCTGGGCGTCGTCGGGCCAGGCTTCATGGCCCTGCGCAACGTCGGTAAAGCCAGCGAGGATATCCGCATGGCGGCCCTGGTGAGCCAAGCGATCATGGCGCTGATCTGCGCGGTCTTCGTCGGTCTGTGCGTCAAATCGTTCATCGACGCCCGTCGCCGTCGCCAGCAATCAGCGAATACCGACCCGGCCTGATCGCCGCAAGGGCTATTTTCGCTGCGCGGCGCAATCTTGCGCTCCTAGCGCAATCCGACCTCGAAGCATTCTCCAGCCTGCGCTGCCCATTTTCTGGGCATTGCCGCGCGCGCCAACTTGATCGTCCGGACAGCGACCGAAAGGACTCACGCCGAAGTAGTTTGAAATACAGCAGTTAGCTTGATGCCTTATATGTCTGCCGCAGCTGACTCCTGCTTGGCATGACTGTTGCTTTGATTTCGATCGAACAGTCGGGTCAGCCGCCCCAGCTATCAGGTGCCTCTCCCCCTGCTCTCCCGCCCGTCTGCGAGCGTGCCGGCAGCTTGATTCGTTGGCAGTCCCCACAGCCGCCCGGCCATCAGGCAACAGGAAGAGCATCATGACGAAACTCATCCCCACGCCCAGTCTTCCAGTCACGCGCTGCCGTCCGCATGGGCAAAAATCGGTGCGCCCGTGGCAAGCGCAGCAACCGAGTTGAACTTCTTCCCTCACGCAAGCTTCCAGGATTGGAACATGGCTTGTTCATCAGACTGGTTTGATGTGAGACCGGTTTCCGGCCCACGGGGCAGAGGTGCAGCATGGTCCTGCCATCGACCGAGACGTTCGTCGAGACGCTCCGCGCCTGCGAACTGCTCGACGCACCACAACTGAACGAACTGCGGCGCACCTTTCCGGCTGGAGGCGACGATCCGCGCCCGCTGGCTCGCCGCCTGATGCAGCAGGGCTGGCTCACCGCCTACCAGATTAATCAGCTGCTGACCGGCCACGGCCACGAGCTGAGCCTCGGCCACTATATCCTGCTGGAACGGCTCGGCGAAGGCGGCATGGGTCAGGTCTACAAGGCCCGCCATCAAAAGCTGGGCCGTGTCGTCGCCCTCAAGGTCATGCGCAAGGACCGCATGACCGAGCACGACACCATTCGTCGCTTTCAGCGCGAAATTCAGGCCATCGCGCAGCTCAGCCACCCGAACATCGTCATGGCCTTCGACGCCGACGAGGTCCACGGCGTCCACTTCTTCGCGATGGAGTATTTCGAGGGCATCGACCTGAACCGCCTGGTGCGCCGTTTGGGTTCACTGCCAATCTCCAAGGCATGCGAGTACATTCGGCAGGCAGCACTCGGTTTGCAGCACGCGCACGAGCGCGGGCTGGTGCATCGCGACGTGAAGCCGTCCAACCTGCTCTTGACCAAGGGCGGTCCGCCCGCTGCCGGCGGCTCACTGGTGAAAATCCTGGATATGGGCCTGGCCCGGCTCGAAATGGGTTCCGATGCGACGGAGTCCTCGCAGACACTGACACAGCGCGGCGTCATCATCGGCACGGCGGATTTCATCGCGCCCGAGCAGGCGATGAACCCACACGGCGCGGATATCCGCTGCGACCTTTACAGCCTGGGTTGCACCTTCTACTTCCTGCTCACCGGCCAGGTGCCGTTTACGGGCGGGACCGCGCTGGAAAAACTGTTCCGTCACCGCCTGGAACCGCCAAAGCCGGTGCAAGAACTGCGCCCCGACGTGCCCGATGTGGTGGCGGACATTGTCCAGCGCTTGCTGGCCAAGGCCCCGGCGGACCGCTATCAGACGCCAGCCACGCTGGCTACCGACCTGGCCGACGTGCGCGCCGGCGCATCGTCGGTCCAGACTTTCGACAACCTGGCCGCGCCCCATACGCAGCGCGTGGTGATCGTTCCCGGCACCCTCGAACCACCGCCCCCGCGCAAACCGACTACCGGCGTGCGCCGTCGCTCGCGCCGCTGGCTGGCGGCCGGTGGTGGATTGGCGTTTCTCGCCGTGAGCCTGACGGCGGCCGTCTGGCTGCTGGCCAGCGTCATCGGCGCAACTCCGGAACCCCGGCCCACCACAGCATCCGCGCCGCTCGGCAGGACCTACTTGCGTAAGCCCACACGCGATGAGACCATCCTGGCCACGCTCAAGGCCAACGGCTACCCGACGCTCGACGGCAAATGGCACATCCTCGGGCCGCTGCCGTTCGAGCGCGACAAGCCGAAGATGCAGCACGATAGCTTGTCGCCCATTGACTTTCCCGTCGATCTGACCAAACAGCACAAGGGCAAGGGCGGCAAGAACCTGAACTGGCGCGAGTTCACCGGCTTCCGCCTGGGCGCGGTCCTGCCCTTGCGCATCTTCGACGACAACGACAACGCCGCCGTCTTTCTGTACCACGCGTTCGACGCGAAGGAAGAGGCGTGGGGGGCGCGGGCGCGCGGCCGCCACCACCCCCGGGAGGGGTGGCGCCAGGGGCCCCCGCGGGGG
>JAEUIF010000925.1 GCA_016795185.1 Planctomycetia bacterium
CCGCGATGACCGTGTTCGCCTCCTGCTCGAAGGGCAGCATGATGTTCAGGCCAATGCTGTTCTCGCGGCCAGCGCCCAGGTGGCCGGCCTCCATGATGCCGCTGGCCGCGCCGGTGATGACCATGAAGCCCGCCGCCGCCATTCGCCGACCGTACTCGACGGCCTGCTGATACGCGAGGTGGTCGGGCTTGAGCCGTGCCGAGCCGAAGATCGCCACCTTGCGGCGATGGCGGTAGGGCGCGAACACCTTGAAAGCGTAGCGCAGTTCCTTCAGCGCCGTGCTGAGCAGTTTCACGTCGCCCCGGTTGGTCTGGTCGCGCAGCAGTTTGTCCGCCGTCTCCTTGATCTGCTGAACCAACTGCTCGCTGTTGACCTGGACGACGTTTTCCAGGTGGTGCTGCTCGTTGTCGTGAATCTGGAGGAAGATGCCGCTGGGCTTGTTCTCGGTTGGTTTCTTCATGTCGATCCTGCGCTTTCTGTAGTCTGCCGCCACTCAATTCTAGTTCGTGAGGAAAGCGCCCGGCAGGGAAAAGCGAACGGCGGGTGCGATTCCGGCCGCAGGGGTATCCCGCGGCGAGAATCGCTCCCGCCGTTCGTGAGGTAACCCGCGTTAATCAATCCGAGCCGCCCAGGGCTTCGAGGGCCTCGGCCCGGCTGTCGTACAGCGCCCAGAGGGTGTCCAGCGCGGTCAGGTGCAGCAGTTCGCGCACGCGCTCCGTCGCACCGGCCAGCACCACCTCGCTGCCGTGCTTCTTGACGAGCATGTGGCAACGCAGCAGGAACGAGATGAAGACCGAGCCGAAGTAATTGACCTGGGTCAAATCGATGACCAGCCCCGAGGGCGGGTTGTCGCGCAGCGGCGCGAGCACCATCTGCGCCGCCTGCTGGATCAGCGCCTCGTGCATGCTCTCGACTTCCGGCGACGGGATGATGACGGCAATGTCGCCGTGCCGTTCGATCCGGAACGATTGACCCTGCGTGAGTTCGGCGGACATGGTGATACCGCGTCAGAGTGAAGGAGTTTCGGACCAGCCGTGGCTGCCCGGATCATCTTGGCCGGGCGAAGGACATTCGGCAACAAAAAAAAGCCCACGGGCCACAACCCGTGGGCTCGAAAGTACATCGGTTAGCGTACAAAACGCTGCACTTGGTACTTGCCGGCGTTGTCCTTGAGCCACTTTTGCGCAGCTGCGGGAATCTCTTGCCCGTTCTTCGGCTGCGTCCAGCCATCCTTGGGCGTCAGATTCAGGCGGAAGAACACCATCTGCGGGGACACCTGGCTGCCATCGAGGCGCCTGGTCCAGTCGGCGGTGGCCAGCGCGTCGAGCAGCAGCTTGCTCTGCTCGGCGCTGAGCGGCTCGGTCTTGGGGTTCTGCACACCTTGCGGCGGGGTGCGGTAGCGCGTCAGCATCATGGCTGCGGTCAGCAAGCGCTCATCGGCGTTCTTGGAGCGCAGGCTGGCGGCCGGGTCTTCGAGCAGCTTGGCGCACTGCTTGACCTGGGCCACTTCCTTGTCGAAACCGGCAGTCTTCTTGTCGATCACGTCGAAGTAGTTCTGCGCGACCATGAAATCGGCTTCCCCGTGCTTTTTGAGGAAGAAGCAGGCTTCCTGGTCGACCGCATGGTTCAACTGCGGGAAGCGGTTGATGCCGCCGCCAATGACCGGACGGCCCGGTTTCGGATTGATGGGCGCTTCGGGCGGCACGAAGCCCAGGCGGATGCGCGTCAGGCCCTTGGCGCCATAGAGCGGGGCGTCGATCTGAATCAGGGCGACCTTGAACTCCGCCTTGCTGGGGTCGCCGGGATAGCGCTTGGCCGCGACGGTCTTGTCCTCGATGCTGACGATCTTGCCGACCACGACGGCATCCGCCAACGCGATGCGGTCAGGTATGGGCGCTGCCGCGATGACCAAGCCGAACAACGGCGCGGTCAGCACCAGCAGGGCGCCGGCAGCCAGAACGGTACGATGCATGCAAATCACTCCTAGCGAAAGCACTCTCTTCCCAGAGAATTCAGGTTAGCGTTGGGCGGCATCGGGCAGATACCGCTGGATGCGGAAATCGGGATGATCCTTCAGCCATTTCTGGGCCGCCACGGGAAATTCCTTCAGCACGTCCTTGAACACCGGCGGGTTCCAGCCGTCCGCGGCCTGCAAGTTCAGCATCGCGAAGACCTGGTGCGGCGTCAACTGGGTCTGCGGGTCGCGTTGCGTCCAGTCGGCTTCCGCGAGGGCGGCGAGGATGCGCTTGCTCTGCTCAGCGGGAATCGCTTCGGTCTTCGTCCCGCGGTCCGCGTTGCGATAGCGGGCGATGAGCAGCGCGGCGGCCAGGAAGCGGTCGCCGGCCGTCGGAGCTTTCAGGGCGGCGTCCGGATCGTTCAGTACCTGGGTACAGCGCCGCACACGCTTCATCTCTTCATCGAAGTTCGTGCCGGCCTTGTCGCCCTTGGGAATGACGAGAGAGTAGGCGGGCGCGACGAGGAACGATGGGTCAGCAAAGTGCTTGGTGAGGATGAAGCACGCCTCCTGGCCGACCGCGTGGTACATATGCTCGAAGCGGCTGCGGCCGACCTGGGCGTTTCCGGGCAGGAAGCCGACGCGCACGTGCGTCAGCCCCTTGGCCCCGAACAGCCCCTCGTCGATCTTGACCAGCGCGATCTTGTATTCAACCTTCTGGTCGCCCCCGCGCTCGAGCGGCGCGGCCACGGTCTTGTCTTCGATCGAGACGACCTTGCCCACGACCACGCAGTCAGCGTTCGCCAGGCGCAACGGCAAGGGCATGGGAGCGGCAATGCGGGCCTGCACGGTGCAGACCAGCGCGAGCGACCACACGCCGACGGACGCGAGTACGGTACGAGGCTTCATGAAGTTCGTTCCCTGGAAGATTGGTGGTTGCCGGGGCTCATTGCTTGTTGGGCTTCTCCGGCACAAACCGCTGGATGCGATGGGTCGCGGCGTGGTCTTTCAGCCATTTCTGGGCGGCGGCGGGCATCTCGTTGAAGTTCTGCGGCTGCTTCCAGCCATCCTTGTCGGTCAGCTGGAGGTAACCGAAGACCTGAGCCGGCGAAATGAACGCGGCCGGGTCGCGCTTGGTCCAGTCCGCCGAGGCCAGGGCTTCGAGGATCAGCTTGTTCTGGGTTGCATCGATCGGTTCGGTCTTCTGCGCCGGTTCGCCCGCACGCACGCCGCGGCCGGTCATCTTGTAGCGGGTGAGCAACATGCCGGCGGTCAGCAGGCGGTCCTCGGCGTCCTTGGATTTCAGGCTGGCGTCGGGGTTTTCCAGCAACTTGAAGCAGCGCTCGATCAGGGCCGCCTCCTTGTCGAAGTTGGCGTTGTTCTGCTTGCGGATGGCTTCATAGGAGCGGGGTGCGACGAAGAAGGTTTCCTTGTGATGCGGCTGGAGGATCAGGCAGAATTCCTGGCCGACGGCCAGGTTCACGGGATAGGTCATTTCAATGCCCGCGATCTGCGGCACGCCCGGTTGCGGCGGCTTGGGAATGGTCGCGCCGATCCGGACGTGCGTCAACCCCTTCGCCGTGCCAAATCCCTTGTCGAGCTTCAGCACTGCCACGCGATGCTCTTCCATGGGGCCGTTCGGGGCCACGGAAGCCATCACCAGCTTGTCTTCAATGGCGCTGACCTTGCCGATGACCACGCAGTCGGCCAGGGCCACGCGATGCCAGAGGGGCATGATCGCCACCGACAGCGCCTGCGCGCTGGAAGTCAGGCCCAGGACGCCCAGACACACGGCGAGCCAGCAGTAGAATCGAGTGTTACGCACGGATTGCTCCCGGAAATGCCAACTATCCCCCGCAACACGACGGGGCACGGGCCGCGCTGGATTGGTACTTTTCGAGAATCCCGCTAAAAAAAACGCATGGCACCTTCCGACCAACCACCGACTCCCGCGACCTTGCCCCAGGTGCGGCTTAAAATTCAGCGGCGCTCGTCGCACCCGTGGATTTTCCAGAAGATGGTGGAAAAGCCCACCACGCGCCTGCCCGGCGGCAGCGTGGTGGACATCGTGGACCGCGACGGCCCGTGGGTCGGCCGGGGCTTCTACAACGGGCATTCGCGCATCGCCCTGCGCGTGCTGACGACGGACGCCACGGAAGCCATTGACGAGGCTTTCTTCGCCCGTCACCTGAAGCAAGCGGTGCAGCTGCGCCGCGAACAGCTCCATCTCGATGCCGTCAGCGATGCCTACCGCCTGGTGCATTCGGAGGGCGACGGGCTGAGCGGTCTGGTCGTCGATCGCTTCGGCTCGATACTGGTGCTGGAGTTTTTTGCCGCCGGCATGTTCCGCTTCCGGTCCACGATTCAACAAACGTTGGGCGAACTATTTCCGGGAGCGGGCTTCTACTGGTTCGCCGAGGAACACGTTCAGAAGCAGGAATCGTTCGATTGCCGAGCGCCGGAACCGCCCGCGCCGGCGCTCATCACGGAACACGGCCTGCGTTTCCGGGTCGCGCCGGGCAGCAAGCACAAGACCGGCTTCTTCGTGGACCAGCGCGACAACCGCAAGACGCTGGCGGACTGGTGCCGGGGCCGCAGCGTGCTCGACCTGTGCTGCAACAGCGGCGGCTTCTCGGTCTACGCGAAGGCGCTGGGCGGCGCGACGGAAGTGACGGGCGTCGATCTGGATGAACAGGCCCTGGCGCTGGCGAAGCAGAACGCGCAGCTGAACCAGGCCCAAGTGCGCTTCGTGCAGGCCGACCTGTTCTTCTGGTTGCGAGACATCCTGCCATCCGGCAAACGCTTCGACGTGGTGATTCTCGACCCCGCCAAGCAGACGCGCGACCGCGACGAGATCGACTACGCGGTGAAGCGCTACCTCGACATGAACCGCCTGGCCTTTCAAGCGGTCGCGCCGGGCGGCCTGCTGCTGACCTGCTCCTGCACCGGCCTGGTAAGCGAGGAGGTCTTTCTCGACACGCTCCGCCGCGCCGCCTGGCAAGCAGGCCGCACGGTGCAGGTGGTCAAGGTCAGCGGCGCGGGGCCGGACCATCCCTTCATGCTGCACGTGCAGGAGGGGCGTTATCTGAAAGCGGTGTTCTGCCGGGTGTGGTGATGGGGTAAGTTACGATCCTGCCGCCAGTTTCGTAGTCTCGTAGGGTGCGTCCAGCCCCGGAGGGGCGCAGCCGCACCGTCGCGGTGCTTTTGCTGTTTGGCATGAACTCAGCGAGACTGTCCAGCGAATCCATTTCGTGACTAGCTGACAGCCAATAGCTGATAGCTGTCAGCTAGTCAGGCAGGATTGTATGCGGGTGGTTGCGGTCGATAACGTCCGCGCGGTGATAGAATAGTGAACTTGCCGCGTTTGAACGAGCAGATAGCGCGTCATGGCCAAATCCCGCGCAGCTTGGCATCGCGTTCGTCAACATGGGACTTCTCCCAATCCTTGCGCGCTTGCCGATTGGCCTCCCACGCCGCCTGCTCCTCTGCGGTGAAGATCAGCGGCTGAAGGGAGTCGTACCACCGCAGCCAATCAGCGATGGCTTCCGGACTGTCCGCAAAGTCGTCGTTGTCGGGCTGGACCAGAAGCCGCGCGCCGTCGGCCCAGTCTACGGGGCCATCGGGGACGATCTGCCCGTTTTTCCAGGTAGCGCGCACCGCATTCATGGCCGCCTCCGTCGTCGGAATTCCGCCGCAATCGTCCGAGTCGTTGCCTCGTGCTGTCTTCTCTATTCTATCCGAAAAGACGCCCGCATACGCCCTGGAGTTGGAGAACCACAGTATCGTTCGCTCATCAAGGCACAACGTCTCTCAGCGTTACCCGGTAGGCCACATCGTCGGTCGCCAGCAGTTTGCCGTTGGGGCTGCAAGTCACGGACTGGACGCCGGTAGTAAGGCCGGTTTGTGTGGCACGCGGCTTGAGCGCGGTCGGGGTTAGCCCGCATTTCTCACCAGCCCCGATCTTTGATTCCTGGTTGGCTGCTTTGATCGTTTGAACCACCGAAGGCAGCGGGCTGAAGGAGTTGGCCGCCCCCGCGCACCTGCGGAGGTCGGCGGCGCCGCTCGTTGCCGCCCGCGC
>JAEUIF010000926.1 GCA_016795185.1 Planctomycetia bacterium
GCGGCGTCGCCGGCGTGGGCGGCGGCGGCGGCGGCGGCAACCCGTTCGCGGCCGGCCAGAACCCGTTCAACTTCAACGGCGGCGGCGTCGGCAACAACCAGTTCGGCAACCTGGGCGGCCAGTTCGGCCTCCAGGGCGGCAACACCAGCTACGAGCTGATGAGCCTGATCGTCAAGGTCGTGGCTCCTGGCGAGTGGATTCCGCTCGGCCCGGACCCCGGCATGGCCGGCAATCCGGGCGGCGCTCCTCCGGGCCTCGGCGGCCAGCCGACCATCGACGCCATCGTTCCGCAGGAACTGCTGAACTCGCTCGACTACTACAACCCGGCGCACGCCCTGGTGGTGCGCGGCTCCAGCCGTGTGCAGGCCAAGCTGGACGGCGGGGTGCTTGGGCCTGGCCCCGGCAAGGCCCCGGTCATGGGCGGCGCGGGCTTCAAGCGCGAAGGCGCCCTGGTCAAGAACGAGCCGAAGAACCCGGACGTGCTCCAGGTCAACGCCAAGACCGACTGGGAAGCGGCGCTGACCAAGATCCTCAAGGACCCCGGCGTGCATCACCCCCGCATGGTGATCGCCACCGCGGACTTCCTGGTCGAACAGCGCAAGTTCGACCACGCGGCCGAGTTCCTCAAGGCCAACCTGAAGCTCGGCATCGTCACCCGCCCGTGGGTGTACGAAGCCCTGGGCGTCGCTCTGCAACTGAGCGGCGGCTCCCCCGATGAGATCGAACGCGCCCAGGTTTCCGGCGTGGACCTCGAACCCCAGGACGCCAGGGGCTACCTGCGGGCCGCCAAGGCCATGTCCGAACTGAAGCGCTATGACCGTGCGGTCGCCTTCTGCAAGCAGGCCGCCATGATGGAACCGAACCTGGCCGACTCCTACGCCAACGCCCTGGTGTACGCCGGCGAGGGCAAGGACGGTCTGGCGATGGCCTGGGCCGCCAGCCAGCTGCTGAAGCAGGATTGGCCGGCCGACAACGATGAACTGCACGCCCGCGCCAAGGCCAAGGTCGCCGACCTGGCCAAGGTGCTGGACAAGGAGCAACGCAAGCCCGACGCCGAACGCCTGGTCGGCGCGGTGCAGCAAGTGAAGCAGCGCGACCTGGTCGCGAATCTGAAGTGGCAAGGCGAGGCCGACTTCGACCTCAAGGTGAAGGAACCGATCGGCACCGTCTGCTCGTTCCTCAACAAGCAGACTCCGGGCGGCGGCACCTTGCTGGGCGACGACCTGGCCAACCTGGCGCACAAGTCGTACATCGCGGCCGAGGCGTTCAACGGCGAATACGAGTTCACCGTCGAGCGCGTCTGGGGCCGCCCGCTGGGCGCCAAGGTGACCCTGGAAATCATCCGCAACCAGGGCACCCCGAAGGAACGCATCGAGATTCACACGATCGTCCTCGACCGCAACAACACGGTCAAGGTGACGCTGGACAACGGTCGCCGCACCTCGACGGCCTCCGTCCCGCCGCCCGCCGCCGTGAAGGACACGGAACGCGAGGACAAGGTGCAGAATCCCGACCGCGTGCTGAACAAACTGCGGGCGATGGCCGACCCGAGCCTGACCGAACTGACCGGCGTCCGCGCTTCGGTCAACTCGACGGGTTCGCGGCAGATCAACGTCCCGACCGGCCGCCCGACGCAACTGTCGGCGACCCCGGCCTCGCAAACGACCTACCAGAAGGTGGGTTCGTTCGTGAACAACGCCCTGGACCTGACGACCCAGACGACCATCATCCCCGAAAAGGGCGAGATGCGCATCAAGGTCAACCCGGTGTTCCAGTCGGCGGCGGGCCGTGCCCCGGCCACGCAGTCCAACCCGCTGATCCCCGGCGGCTTCTAAGCCGCTCCGAGATCATCGGACCCTGAAAACCCCGACCCCCAGGCTCTCACGAGCCTGGGGGTCTTTTGTTGTGTGCCAGGCATGTTGTGCATCTCGGAGGTGCAAGTCCTCTGCGGGCCGTGATGACCGGAACCGCAAGGCTGGGCAAGGGTGTGCGCCGCAAGGCGGAATCTGAAGGAAGCCTATGCCATAAGCTCGGATTCAACGGACAGAAACCGGATACGAGGCCGGCCACGCCAGGCAACGCGGCAACCCGCATTTCTCACCAGCCCCTATCTTTGATTCCTGGTTGGCTGCTTTGATTGTTTGAACCACCGAAGGCAGCGGGCTGAAGGAGTTGGCCGCCCCCGCGCACCTGCGGAGGTCGGCGGCGCCGCTCGTTGCCGCCCGCGC
>JAEUIF010000949.1 GCA_016795185.1 Planctomycetia bacterium
GCTTGGGAAGTACCCGCTGGAAAGCGTGGCCCAGGGCACCGGCCTGCCGGCCCGTGAGATCGAGGCAATGGCCAGGGACCTCGGCACCCGTCGGCCCGCCATGATCATCCACGGCGCGGGGACCAATCACTGGTTTCACAACGATTCGATCAACCGGGCGATGATCCTGCTCGTCGCCCTCACGGGCAATGTCGGCGTCAACGGCGGTGGGTTCAATCACTACGTGGGCCAGGAACGCATCTGGCCCGAGCACGGCTTCAAGATGCTTTCCTTTCCTCAAGGGCCGAAGAAGCAGCGCTGGCAGAACACCACGCTCTGGACCTACATTCACTCGGCCAACAAGGACCCGCATCCCTACGGCGGGCGGCCCATCGAGGACTGGATCCGCGAGTCAGTGGCCAACGGTTGGATGCCTCTCTGGCCGAAGAACGACTGGAAAAATCTGGAGAACCTCAAAGACCCGCCGCGCAAACCGCGTGCTTTCATCATCTGGCGGGCCAACTATCTGAACCAGGCCAAGGGCAACGAGCTGATCTTCGATTCCCTCTGGAAGCAGCTCGACCTGATCGTGGACATCAATTTCCGCATGGACACCACGGCCCTCTACAGCGATGTGGTGCTCCCTGCCTCCAGCTACTACGAGAAGACCGATCTGAACTCGACCGACTGTCACAGCTTCATCCATCCCTTCGGCAAGGCACTCGAACCGCTGTTCGAGAGCAAGACCGACTGGGACATCTTCGCGGCGCTGGCCAGGAAGATGGCCGAGCTGGCCAAGAATCGCGGCCTGGCTCCCTTCGATGACCAAGACCTCGGCTGGAAGCGCGACCTGACGAACCTCTACGCCGACTGGTCCGACCAAGGCAAGCTGGCCTCGGATGAAGCGGCCTGCAACTTCATCCTGTCGCACTCGGTCGAGACCAAAGGGATGACCTACCAGGACCTGGCTGAGGCCCCGCGCCGTTTCGTCGCGACCGACTCCGAGACCTGGACCAGCGATATCGAGCCGGGCATCGCCTACACGCCGTTCAAGCACCACGTCGAGAAGAAGCGGCCGTGGCGGACCCTGGTCGGCCGCCAGCAGTTCTACGTCGATCACGACTGGTTCTTGAAGCTGGGTGAGGCGCTACCAAGCTATCAGCCGCCCATCCCGGAGGACGACGCTAAGTATCCGCTCTACTGGAATACGCCGCACGGCCGATGGTCGATTCACTCGACCTGGCGCGACAACCGCTACATGCTCCGCCTGCAGCGTGGCGTGCCCATCGTCTACATCCATCCCGACGACGCCCAGAAACGCGGCATCGCCGACGGCGACTGGGTCCGCATTCACAACCAGATTGGCCAGGCCGTCTGCCTCTGCCAGGTGCTGCCAGGCGAGAAGTCGGGCCGGCTGACGATGTATCATGGCTGGGAAAAGTTCCTCGGCTTCGGCGAGGGGGGCTGGCAGAGCCTGACTTACATCAAGATCAAACCGACCCAGCTCATCGGCAAGTACGGCCACATCGATTTCAAGTTGAACTACTGGGGCCCGACAGGCAACAACCGCGACATCAAGGTGGAGATCGAGAAGTTCAAGGGAGTGCCGCCAAACCAAGCTTGAGCCGCGCGCGGCTTCGCACTGGAGTGTAATATGTCCGAGCATCAATATGCGATGGTCATGGACCTGAACAAGTGCCTAGGGTGCCAGACCTGCACCATGGCCTGCAAGAAGCAGTGGACCGACCACGACGGCATGGAATATATGTACTGGAACAACGTCGAGACCCGGCCGGGCAAGGGCTATCCCCGTAACTGGGACGGCATCGGCGGCGGCTTCGACCGCTACGGCCAGCTTGCTCCCTCTCCACTGCCGGTTGCCGAGGACTACGGCAAGGCCTGGGAGTACAATTACGAGGAGCGGATCTTCGACGGCGGCAAAAAATCGGTCCAGCCCAACGACCGCAAGCTGTCCTGGGGACCGAACTGGGACGAGGACCAGGGCAAGCTGAACGGCGCCGACAACTTCTACTTCTACCTGCCGCGCCTCTGTAATCACTGCACCCACCCGGCCTGCGTCGAGGCCTGCACGCGCAAGGCCATCTACAAGCGGGCCGAGGACGGCATCGTCCTGATCGACCAGGACCGCTGCCAGGGCTATCGGCACTGCATCCAGGCCTGCCCCTACAAGAAGATTTACTACAACGAGGTGCTCGGCAAGAGCCAGAAGTGCATCTTCTGCTACCCGCGGCTGGAGAAAGGCAAGGTCAACGCCTGCGCCGCACAATGCCCCGGCCGGCTCCGCTTCGTTGGCCTGCTCGACGACCCCGAATCACCGGTCCACAAGCTGGTTCTCAAGTACAAGGTCGCGCTCGGCCTCCTCCCTGAGCGCGGCACCGGGCCGAACGTCTATTACGTGCCGCCGTTCAATCCACCGCGGCGAGCCAACTACGGCAAGGGACTGCTTGACGATCCGCGCATTCCCTTGGGCTACTTGAAATACCTCTTCGGCCTGGAAGTGATCGACGTACTCAAGCGGCTAGAGACCGAGCTGGCCAAGGCGCAGTCGGGAGAACAGAGCGAAATCCTACAGCTCCTGATCGGCCGGGACGCCGAAGTCCGCTACCGCATCGTCGATGTTCACACCATGCAGCCGTTCGACAGCTCGCCGACGCACCTGCTGCAGCTCGGCCTGATCAAACGCTAGAAAGGGGAGGACCGTGTACCTGCGCAAGCGACTCATTCGCCCATTTCTGGCAGCTGCGCTCTTGCTAGCGGCCATTTTGGTAGTGCTTCGTCCCTGGAGCAGCAGGTCGGCCGTGCACGATCACGCGGCAGCGTCCGGCAGCCACCCGAACCCGCCGCCGACCAAGATGTTGCCACCGGCAACGAACCTGCGCATCCGCGTGGGCACCAGCCAGGCCAAGGGGGAAGCGTTACTGGATGCCGCGGCCAGCGCCTGGGATCAGGCTGCCTCGACCGCTATCATTCTGAACCGCACGCCGCGACTCTACCAGACCGAGCCCGTGCAGGAACGGCCTATTCCCGGCTGCCAAGTGCGCGCGCTGCGGAGCGGCGGCAACCTCTGGTTGCGCTTGCAGTGGGACGACCCGACCAAGAACGCTCCCGAGGCCCCGCCGGCGAGAAAGGGTGAAGGTGGCGAACTGCTGTACAAGCGGCCGACCGGCGAGACCGCTGCCTTCACCGACGCGGCAGCCGTCATGGTCCCCGACACCTGGATCGGCCCCGCTTTTCCTTCCTTGCTCATGGGCGACAAGCAATCCCCGGCCTGTCTCTATCACTGGAGCGCCTCGCGCGGCGCCCGGGTGATGACCGCCACCGGCCGGGCCACGCCCCAACCGACCGGGCAGACTATCCCGCATCGCGCCCGCCATGAAAACGGTCTGTGGGTGGTGACTCTGGCGCTGGCCGACCAGCCGGATGGCTATCCAGTCGCCTTCGCAATCTGGGACGGAGAGTTCGCTGACCGCGACGGGCTCAAGTTCTTCTCGGTCTGGCACGTGCTGACGAAAAAGGACGACGTGAAATGAACGCGACCGAAGAGGCCGTGGGGCACAATGTCGTCGAGGCCCGGCTGGCCGTCTACCGCTTCCTGACGGCCGCCCTCGACAAACCGACGGCCGAACAACACGAGTGGTTCTCAAATCGCAGCTTCCTGGCGTCCATGGAGCAAGTGTGCGCGAGCTTCGGCGTGCCGGTGCCGGAGGGCGAACTGGCTGCGGCCGATCCCGCCGACCACGAGGCCCGCTACATCGCCTGCTTCGAGGTGGGCCTGCCGACGCCCCCAGTCGTCCTCCTGGCCAGCCACTATAACCGGCGGGAACCGGTGACGGCGGTCATCCACGAACACATCCTGTTCTACCACCGCTTCGGCGCCACCCTCTCGGCCAGCAACCGCGAGCCGGCCGACCACCTGCTGAGCGAGCTGGCCTTTCTTCTCCATCTCGATCGGCTGTTCCTGAAAGGGATGCCAGCCGATTCGCTCCTGCTGGCCCGCCGAGATTTTTTGCACCGACACGCAAGCCGCTGGCCGGCCAAGGCTGCTGCCGATGCGGAGGAGAAGTGCCTGCCGACCGTCTATCGCACGCTGCTGGCAATCCTGGCCGTTGCCGTTGCGGAGGACTTGAGGCTTACCGAAGCCACCCTGGCTCAATGGAGGAAAGTAATGCCATGAACCAGACCCCGACCATGCCGCGGGACGACTTCGACGAACTCCTGACGCAGCACCAGGAACTGATTCGCCTGGCGAACGACCTGGAGTACCAAATCTACCGGCTGGGCGAACAGTCTGAACTGGGCCCCGTGAGCGATTGCCAGCATGCGGCCGGCGCGCTGATCGGCCTGCTCAGAATCGTCCTTTTTCGCCATGACCAGCAGGTGCTCCCGGTGCTGGAGGCGCTGACTGGCAACCCTGCGGCCGAGTGAATCATCACCATACCAATGCATCGTGACGGCAGATCGACTGTACGGTCAGTTCCTGCGGCAAACGATTTGCATCATCCCCCAGAGCCATCCTGCCCGGAAGCGGTCGGTGTGGATCACCGTGAAACCCGATTGCTCCAGCAAGGACTGGCACGAACGCAGCGTGTACGTCGCGCAGAATGCAGGCTCGGTCAGCCGCAGCCACAGGCTGCACAGCTTGCAACTCAGATAGTCGTCGCACCAATCGACCAGCACGAACTGTCCGGCGGGGCGCACGATGCGGCGGATCTCGTGCAAGGACTGAGCGGGCGACGGAAAGTAGTGAAAGCTATTCGCGCAAATGGCATGGTCGAAGGACTGATCGGGAAAGGGCAATCGGGCCACTTCCGCTTGGACCCACGCCACCCGCGAGCTTTGGTTTTTGGCCGCAGCCCGGTCCAGCATCTTTCGGCTCACATCCACGCCGACCATGAATAGATTGGGCCAATGAGACAGTAGCCTTCGTTCCAGTTCGCCGGTGCCGCAGGCAATGTCGAGGACTCGCTCCTGCCCCTGGAATTGCCCACCCTCCACAATGGCGCGCAGCGTGGCGTCGATGTAGGCTCTCCACTTGCGATCGTAGGTCGAAGCCAGTTTATTGTATTCTTGACAAGCGGCTTCAACTCCTGGCAGCATGCGTGCCTCCCTGCGGGCAGAAGGGTGCCGGACGCAGAGGCGGGAGAGGTCAGGCCGCAAGGCCAGCCATTCTCCGCCAACTAATCCTCTTCGCCAATGTCTCCGCAGCACGCTTCCATGACCAGCTTGTTCTCACCGGCTTCATGGCCACGGACCAGTTTCACCCACTGGCGGACCTGCTCGCATACCTCGGCGGAGATGGGAGCGCCGGGGGACGCGGCCGCGGCGTTGCCGATGAGTTCCTCAACGCTGCGGCCAATGTGGGTGTGTTCGGCTAACAGCTCCTCCGTCCGGCGATGCAGCTGCGGGGCATTTGCCAGGACATGATTCATGTACCCGCCTTTTTCCTCGAAGAGAAAATGGCGATGCAAAGCCGCGCGGACCGCGCGCAGGGACTCGATTAGTACGCCGGCCGCGGAAACGGTGCTGCCTGCGGTCATCGTTTCGAGTTCCTCCAGCTGCTTGAGAAGCGAGGCATGCTCGTGGCCAAGTTCTTCCGCGAACGCCGCCGCCGTTTCTTGCATGGTGACACTCCTCTCCAGACGTTCATAGAATGGGCCTTCCAGGCCGGTTCACACCCCAGACCCTTCATCTACTCCCACTCCCAGTTGCGGTAAGGGGACCTTGTGCTGAAGGCACAGCTCCAGCGTCACGTGTTTCAGCAACGACTCGAATGTCTTGGCCTGCTCCCTGGTCAGTTCCTCAACCAGCAGCGCGAGGGCAACGATTCCGTGGCGAGCCAGGGCCACCTGGTTCTGACCGACTTTGATATAGCGGTGGAGTTTATGCGTTTTCGGCAGTCGCTGGAGCCGTTGAAGAACCTGGTCTCTGCCCAGTTGCACCCCCGCCATCGCGAGGACTTCCTGAAACACTTCACCGTACTTCTTGAAATAGCGCTCGTCTAACTCCTTGGGCAGCAGATCCATGCCCATGGGAAGCTTGAGCAGCCGTTCCATCATCACGTGCATGAGGTCGCCGCGCAGCACAAAGCCATGCTGCGGCGCGATGACCTTGACGGCCGGACGCAGCGCCTGGATCTGGCGTATGGCAAAAGCCAC
>JAEUIF010000972.1 GCA_016795185.1 Planctomycetia bacterium
TCCCGCCAGGGGCGAGGGGAGAATCGTCGTGCGCCGGGTGGACGGGCATTTCCTCCTTGCAATCGCGCCGCCGCTCGGCGACAAGAAACGCTCGCTGCCCGCTCTCGACTTTTCATCACGCCGGACAAATTCCGTAGGTCAGGCTTTCCAGCCTGACACACCAGTCAGGCTAGAAAGCCTGACCTACACTTGTCCGCCGGTCCATCATCATGCAGGAGGAAATAAGCCATGCGTCGTTGCGCATTTTTGAGCATCGTTTGTTGCTGGGTGGCAGCGGCCCTGCACGCGCAGCAGGCCGCGCCAGGGCTGTCCAAGGAGGAAGCCGACGACGGCTTCGTCAGTATCTTCGACGGCAAGTCCACCACGGGCTGGAAGGGCGCGACGGAGGGCTACGTCCCCGAAAACGGGATGCTGGTCTGTCTGAAGAAGGGCGGCGGCAACCTGTTCACCGTCAAGGAATACGGCGACTTCATCTTCCGCTTCGAGTTCCGGCTGGAGCCGGGCGGCAACAACGGCGTCTCGGTGCGGGGCCACGAAATTCAGATTCTCGACGACGATGCGCCCGAGCACAAGAACATCAAGCCGTGCCAGTATCACGGTTCGATCTACTGCAAGGTGCCGGCCAAGCGCGGCCTGACCAAGAAGGCCGGCGAATGGAATACCGAGGAGATCAAGGTGAAGGGCACGCAGTGGACGGTGACGGTCAACGGCCAGGTCAGCGTCGATGCGGACATCGCCAAGGTGGAAGGGCTGGAAGCGGTCGCGAAGCGGACCAAGGCGCCGCTGGGCTTCCTCGGCCACGGCACGCGGCTGGAGTTTCGCAATCTGCGCGTGAAGGAGTTGCAATAATCAGCAGTCACAGATGTTCGTAGTTCCGCCTTCAGGCGGCGAGCGACTCGCCGCCTGAAGGCGGAACTACGAACCAGAATTGCGAAGCAGCCTGTCAAATCAGGCCGGTGATGGTCGGATGCTCGGCCAGCTTGTTGATCTGGCCGAAGCCGGGCAGCAGCCGCAGCTGGCCCACGTCGAACATCGAGTGCAGGATGGTCGAGATCAGGTGCTTCGGGGTAAAATTCTCGGTGGCGGGCTCGCCGCCGTCCTTTGTCGATTGACCGATGACCTGGCCGCCCTTGGTGCCGCCGCCGTAGACCATGAGCGGGGCCAGCTTGGCCCAGTGGTCCCGGCCGCCATTCTTGTTGAGCTTGGGCGTGCGGCCCATCTCGCCGCAGCAGACGAGCATGATCTTGTCGCTCAAACCACGGGCTTCCACGTCCTCGATGAACGCGGCGACGGCGTGGTCGAACGAACGGCCGACCGCTTCCATGCCGTCGATCATGTTGAGGTTGTTGCCGTCGGCGTGCATGTCCCAGACGCCTTCGTAGTCGGCGTGGACAGTGACGAAGCCGCAGCCGGCTTCGCACAGGCGGCGCGCCAGCAGCAGCAACTTGCCGATCGACTTCGCCTGCCCCGTGTAGTAGCCCTTCTTGCCGCGCGCCGCCTTGCTCCAGCCGTCGGGCCGGGCGTACTTCGCGGTGTCGTAGCGGGCCAGCGTCTTGGCGTCTTCGCGGGTCAGGTCGAGTGCCTCGGCGACACCGCCGCTGAGCAGCAGCTGAGCCGCCTGGTCCTGGAACTTGTCCACGGTCTGGGCCGATTCGGCGGACTCGAAGGTCTTGTTCAGCTTGCTCAGTTCGGCCAGCAGGCCCTTGCGGTCCTCGAAGCGGTCGCGCGCCAGGTTGAGCCGCATGTTGGCTTGCAGCTGGCCGCCCGCCCCGACCACGAACGGAGCGTAGACCTGGCCCAGTTCGCCGGTCGAAGCCAGGTCGCCACGGCCCGCGCCCTTGGCCACGTCCGGGCAGACGGACTGCGGGAAGAGCACGGTGTTGGTCGGCATGCCGGTAGCGGGCCGGGTGGCCCCGACCACGCGCGAGTAGAGCGAGCCCATGTTGGCGTTGAGCGTATCCGCGCTGACCATCGGCTGGATGTTATGACCGCCGTTGTTGGTCTGGAAGGAACGCACCACCGTGAACTTGTCGGCCAGTTTCGCCAGCTGGCTCATGGTGTCGCCAAAGCGCACACCGTGCAGCGCCGTGTCCACGGTGCCGGTGACGGTGCGGATGCCCTCGGGGGCTTCGGGCTTGGGGTCGAAGGTTTCGTACTGACTCGGCCCGCCCTGCTGGAACAGAAAAATCACCGAACGGCCGGTGATGTGGTTCGGCTGTTCCTCGGCTGCCTTCAGCAAGGACGACAGCGACAGGCCGCCGAGCCCCAGGGTGCCCAGAGTCAGAAAGCCACGTCGGCTCAGGGTGCGGGTATTTTCGGTCAGGGTGAGCATGGTACGTCCTTTCGGGGGCAGGGACGGTGGGGGGCACAGGCAGAGTGCGGGCGCAGTCGAGGGCGTGAAGCAGTAGGAACATTAGACGCGGTTT
>JAEUIF010001043.1 GCA_016795185.1 Planctomycetia bacterium
GCGCGGGCGAGCCGCTTCAGCACGGCGCTGCTCAGGCGCGTCCGCCGCAGGAAATCGGGAAACGAAGCATACGGGCCAGCTTCCTGTCGCTGGCGGACGATGCTCTCGGCGAAGGCCGCACCCAGGCCGTGAATCATGCAAAAACCGAGACGCAGGGCGAGCGCTTGTCCGAAAAGCCCCTCGCCCCTTGCGGGAGAGGGGTTGGGGTGAGGGGCCAGTGGCGAGTTTTTGGACTTTTTACCCCTCACCCCCAACCCCTCTCCCGCAAGGGGCGAGGGGAGCGGATTTGATGCGGCCGGCTCCAGCGTGCAATCCCCGTCGCTGTGGTTGACATCCACCGGGCGGACCTCGATGCCGTGGTTGCGGACATCCGCCACCAGCTGGGCCGGGGCGTAAAAACCCATCGGCTGGCTGTTGAGCAACGCGGCCGTGAACGCCGCCGGGTGGTAGCACTTCAACCAGGCGGAGATGTAGACCAGCAGCGCGAAGCTGGCCGCATGCGATTCCGGGAAGCCATACTCGCCGAACCCTTGCAGCTGCCGGTAGACCCGCTCCGCGAACTCCGCCGCGTAGCCCTGCGCGATCATGCCGGCGACCAGCTTCTGCCGCAGCGGTTCGAGCACGCCGCGCTTCCGCCAGGCACCCATCGCCCGGCGCAACTGCTCGGCCTCGCCCGGCGTGAAGCCTGCGGCGACCACGGCCAGGCGCATCGCCTGTTCCTGAAACAACGGCACGCCCAGCGTCTTGTGCAACACCTCCCGAATGCGCTCATCGGGATACTCCACTTGCTCCTCGCCGTTACGCCGCCGCAGGTACGGATGCACCATGTCGCCCTGGATCGGGCCGGGCCGCACCAGGGCGACTTCGATCACCAGGTCGTAAAAGCAACGCGGTTTCAAGCGGGGCAGCATGCTCATCTGCGCCCGGCTTTCGATCTGGAATACGCCGATGGTGTCGGCGCGCGACACCATGTCGTAAACCCTGGGGTCTTCGGCCGGCACGCTGGCCAGTGTGAAGCGCTCGCCGCCGTGCCGGGCGACCAGGTCGAAAGCGCGGCGGATGGCGGTGAGCATGCCCAGGGCCAGGCAATCGACTTTCAGGATACCCAGGGCGTCGAGGTCGTCCTTGTCCCACTGGATAACGGTGCGGCCCGGCATGGCGGCGTTCTCGATCGGCACCAGCTCGGACAGCGGCCCGTGGGTAATCACCATGCCGCCGACGTGCTGCGACAGGTGGCGCGGGAAGCCGAGCAGTTGCCGGACCAAGGCGAGCCAGTGGCGAGCCAGCGCCGAGTGCAGGTCCAGGCCCACGTCCCGCAGCGCGCCGGCCAGCTTCTCATCACCGTCGTGGTGGTCCAGGGCTTTGGCCACGGCATCGACGCGGTCCAGCGACAGCCCCAGCGCCTTGCCCACGTCGCGCACCGCCGAGCGCGAGCGGTAAGTGATGACTTCCGCCGTCATGGCGGCCCGTTCGCGGCCGTACTTCTCGTAGATGTATTGCAGCACTTCTTCGCGGCGCTCGTGCTCGAAATCCACGTCGATGTCCGGAGCTTCGGAGCGTTCCTTGCTGACGAAGCGCTCGAAGAGCACGTCGATGCGGTCGGGATCGACGGCGGTGATGCCCAGGCAGTAGCAGACTGCCGAGTTGGCCGCCGAGCCGCGTCCCTGGCAGAGAATGCCCCGCGCGCGGGCGAACTGCATGATGTCCCAGACCGTCAGGAAGTAGCCCTCGTAGCGCAGTTCCTCGATCAAGCGCAGCTCGTGCTCGACGATGCGCACCACCTTGTCCGGCACGCCTTGCGGATAGCGTTCCCGCGCGCCGGCCCAGGTGAGGTGCGTCAGGTGAACGAGCGGCGTCCGGCCCGGCGGGCAAAGTTCTTCCGGATACTCGTACTTCAGGTCGGTCAGCGAGAACTGGCAGCGCTCCGCCGCTTCGAGCGCGTGCTGCAAGACTTCCGGACAGTCCGCGAACACTTCGCCCATCTCCTGCGGCGAACGCAGGCAGCGTTCGGCGTTGGGAAAGCGACGTGCGCCGAGTTCGGCCACCGTGCAGCCGTGCCGGATCGCCGTCAGCACTTCCTGCAACGGCTGCCGTTCGCGGATGTGATAGTGAACATCGTTGGCCGCCGCGACCGGCACATGGGCTTGCCGGGCGGCGCGGAGCAGGTGTTGCAAGCGGCGGCGGTCGTCCGGGCCGCGGTGCAGTTCCGCCAGTACATAGCAGCGGTCGCCGAAGACCTCGCGATAGCGGGCCAGCCCGGCCGCCGATACGGCCGGACCAGGCAACACGCACGCCAGCAAACCCTCGGCATGCCCGGCGAGGTCATCGAAGCAGAGTACACATTCCCCCTTGGGAGCGGCGCGCCGGCCGCGCGTGAGCAAGCGGGACAGCTGCGCATAACCGCCGCGCTCCAGCGCCAGCAGCACGACCGCGCCGGCATCGGTCGGTGCAAGCTCCGCGCCGATGAGCAGCTTCAAGCCGCTGGCACGGGCGGCCACGTGGGCGCGCACCACGCCGGCCAGGCTCTCGCGGTCGGTGATGGCCAGTGCGGCGTAGCCCAGTTCGGCCGCCCGCTGGACGAGTTCCTCCGGGTGCGAGGCGCCTTCGAGGAAGCTGTAATTCGTCCGGCAGTGCAGTTCGGCGTAGCGCGCCGCGGACGGCGCGCGGCCGACCGGCGGACCCTGCGCGATGGTAGGCCGATGCTTGGCAGGTCGTGGATCAGGCATGACGATTCAGAGCAAGGCGAGCTGGGAGCGCGACATTGGGGTCCGTGGGGCGTGCCTACACCCTGGTGCCGTATCAAGGGACTTGTTGTTCAAAGGAGTCTAACTGGGTGCCATGCCCACGGCTTTGCGTGGGCATGGGGCCGTCGCATGCTTCCCATGCCCACGCAAAGCCGTGGGCATGGCACCCAAAAATACTATCCGTTGAACAACACGTCCGTCTACGGTGTACCGCTTCCGGCCGCGCCAATAAAGCGCCGGCGGGCAGCGTCGATAGAGGTAGGCACCGGGCTGCACGGTTCATGACAGCGCGCGGACGGCATAGCCGGCACGGCCGGCCGCACCGGCAAAGTTTTCCGTTCGTGAAAGGCTTTGTCCCTTTCGCCCGGTGTGGTATGAATAAATGGTGACGTTCTCCATCCGGCGATTGACCGCAGGGTCCAGTGGTCATGGGCATCTACGATCGCGAATACTACCGCCGTGAGGGGCCGAGCTTCCTGGAAGCGTTCGCCGGCCGGGGGCAAGCCTGCAAATGGCTCATCATGCTCAACGTCGGCATCTACATCATCCAGGTGCTGACCACGCCGCGCGGCATGCGCTACGGGCCGTTCGATGAACTCTTCTGGTTGAATCCCCTCGACGTCCGGCAGGGGCAGGTCTGGCAGCTGGTCACCTACGCCTTCCTGCACGGCGGGCCGATGCACCTGCTGTTCAACATGCTCTTTCTATGGTGGTTCGGCAGCGACGTGGAGGACATCTACGGCACGCGCGAATTTACCGCCCTGTATCTGACCTGCGCGGTCGTCGGCGGGTTGGTGCAGGTCGCGTGCGGCTTGCTCGGGGTCGTCCCACCGTCCGTGTGCGTGGGGGCTTCCGGCGCGGTCACGGGCGTCATGGTGATTTGCGCCAGTCATTTCCCCACACGAGTCATCTACCTCTTTTTCGTGCTGCCGGTGCCCATCTGGCTGCTGGTGGTCTTCAACGTAGCCCAGGACTTGCTCGGCCTGCTCGGCGGCAGCGCCGGCGATACGGCCTTCAGCGTCCACCTCGGCGGGGCGGCGTTCGGCTTCCTGTACTACAAGATGCAGTGGCGGCTGCTCAACCTGCTGCCGGACTTCCGCTCCTGGCAACGGCCGGCCCGCCGGCCGGAGCTGCGCATCTACCGCGAGGAAGCCCCGCAACCGGCGATGTCGGTCACCGCGCCGGCGGCGGGTTCCGGCCCGGAAAGCGACGAGCACCTGGAAGCGAAGGTCGATGCCCTGCTGGAGAAGGTCGGCCGCACCGGTCAGGCCAGCCTGACGGCCAGCGAGCGCGAGTTCCTCCAGCGGGCCAGCGAGGTGTACAAGAAGCGCCGGAACTGACCGCGAACTTGGAAGACTTTCGTAGGGTGCGTCCAACCCGCAGCCGCACCCACTCGGCAGTGTCTACCCCATTCATCAGCGACCAATAGCCAGCAAACCGACCGGGTATCGCTTTGCGCGTCAGCGGCGAATGGCTCATGGTCCGCCAACCTCCCGCGTGGCGGTTTGGCGGAGCCAGCGACCCATGCCCTCTTTACCGCGAAGCGGTTGTACTCCACAGCCCAGGGTCGCGCAGCGCACCCTGGGTA
>JAEUIF010001035.1 GCA_016795185.1 Planctomycetia bacterium
AACTCGCGAAACTCCAGTGCCTCGCGGAAGCGCTTTTCCAGGGTGGGGTCGTTGACCCGTCCCAGGATGTTGCGTCCTCCCCGCTCGGCGGACGCTGGGTCAAACAGTGGCCAGAGCCAGTACGAATCGTCGGGGTGGTCCCACCAGTAGTAGGCCAGCTGGTAATCGTGATCTAATTCCACGGCTTTGCGCAGCTCCCAGACGGTGCAGGCTTTCAGGGCCAATGTGATGCCCGTCAAGTCCTTGACCTGGGTCCTGATCTGCTCGCACGCTTCCCGGACCTGGGGCACATCCACCGGGTACTTCAATTCGATTTCACGGCTGCTTTCCACCTTCTTGGCCAGCGCCCGCGCCAGTTCGGCGTCGTGTGGATCGGAGCGCAAACTGGGGTCGCAGGCCCACGAACCGGGCGGATAGGGACCGTTCAACGGCCGATGGTGCGGCTGGCCGGGCAACTGGGCGTCGCGGAACAGGTTATTCAGTATCTGTTCGCGGTTGATCGCCAAGGCGATGGCGCGCCGCAGCGGTTCGTTCTGCAAGGCGGTCTGGCGGTGGTTGACCGCGAGGAAGTAAACGCGCCGGTTGCGCAGCGTATGCACCTGTACATCGTCCAGCTTCGCTTCCCGGCTTTTCAGTTCCTGGATGCGCTTCGTCGGCCAGTCCAGCAGCAGGTGCAGGAACCTGCCGTCGCGCTCCCCTAGCATGTAAACGCGCGGGTCGTCGCTGTCCTTGAGGGGCACGAAGCAAATCTCGCGAATGTATGGCTGCCCGAGCTTGCCCGCTCGACTGGTGTACGTCGGATTCGCCTTGAAGACCACGCACTCGAACTCGGTTTGCTTCAGGCGGCGTTTCTCGCGGCCGGCGAACACGAACGGTCCGCTGCCCACCGGCTGGCGGGCGAATTTGGGATCATCGAGCTTCGGCAGGTGCCCTGGCATGATCTTGAAGGTCATCAGGGACAGCGGATCGAGGTAGCCTTGGTGCAACGTGAGGCGGGCGGCGAAATGGTTCTGATCCGCCGTGCGGCAATCGAAGAGCAGCTCGCGCCATTGCGGCGAACCGCCCGCCTCGCGCGCCAGGCGAAAGGTCTGGCTCACGTCGGCCGCCGTCAGTTCCTTGTTGACTGTGGGCTCGTCGGCGGTCGCGGGCCGATACCAGCGGGCATCGCGGACCATCTGGAAGTGCCGTCCCTGGGCGATCAGTCGGGGATTGCCGGCGGCGAGCAGGGGTTCGTAGACTTGACCCACGGCAGGATCGGCAATGGGCCGTACCAGACTCTCGAAGAGCAATTCAATGGCCTGCTTTTCCGAGTCGGCCGCCACCGTGGCGGGCGACAGCAGCTGCGGCAGATGCCGGACGCCGACATAGAGCACCGAATCCAGGCCGAGCTTCTCGCGCCAGGAGCGGAGTTCCGACCATTCCGGCCAGATGGTTTCCACCTGTTGCAGCAGTGCCCGCGCCTTGTCCTTGTCCTTGGCGGCCAGTGCCGCGAGCTTGACACCCTCGCCGCGCGCCCGGGCTTGCAGCGCCTCGCGCAACCGTTGCAGGTTTTTGTCGTCCTGGCTGCCCGGGAATTGCCGTTCGAGCTGTTCCAGGCGGCGACGGGCCAGGGCGAAAGAGTCCAGCCGGTCGGCGGCGAGGGCGCGTTCGGCTTCCAGCACGCGAGTCTGAAGGACGACAGCGCGTACGTCCGGCCGCTCGGCGTCGGTGCGCGTCAGCTGACTGGCCAGTTCAGCGGCGGCGGACCAGTGCTTCTCCGCCAGCAGCGAACGCAACTGCTCGACGCGCACGCTGGCCAGGCGGTTGCGTAAGCCTTTGTCGAGATCGGCCCAGCCCGCGCCGCTCCGCTGGCCGCGTTCGCGGGCCGCGTCGTGGAAGCGCGCCGCCTCGATGAGCGCGCGCTCGGCGTGCTGCAAGGCTTCGAGTGTTGCCAGCGGGGGATTGGTCCGCGCGGCTCGCATCAGAAAGTCATCGACCTGCGCGACGGCCAGGGCCTCGAAATGCGTGATGCCGTCAAGTTCGCCGCGTCTCCACGACTTCTCGCCCGTCGATTTGCCCTGCGCGTCGAGGGTCCGGCCGCTGACGGTTTCGTTCGCCGCCGCGCGCGGCTCGACGAAGCGCGGCAGCGGCTCGATCCACTGCACGGTCGGCGGCGACTTCAGGGCGACCTCGTCGTGCGGCACGGCTAGACGCAGGTAGAGCTGGCGCACGGCTTCGTTCTTCGCCGTCTCCGCTTCGCGCCGCAAGTTTACCGGCAGGCCCAGGTTGCTGGTGCGGGCCGGATCGTCCTCATCGACGCGCGGCGGCACCTTGGTCCGGACCTTGATCGTTTCTTCTTCCTCCTCGACGCGCGGCTTCTGCGCCAGCGACGCTGAGCCCGCCAGCCCCAACACCAGCAACAGCAGGCCCAGACCCAATGAACGGACGACGGCGAGCGCTGGATGCGACGGCATGATGGGAAAATCCTGGACGGATTGCCTAATCGGAATAAGCTCGATCCTATCACCTGTAGCATAACCCGCAAATGGCCCCTACCCTAGCCAAATTGCGGTGTGCCGACAGGATCAATTCGGGCGGGGCTGACAGTTGTCATTGCGAACTTTCCGCCGGTTGAATAGCAAGACATCTTGCTCCGTCTGGAAGTTTGTCCGGATGCAATCCCGGTGCTGTGCCGGGTGGTCATTTCACCATGGGTTTGGGCAGCCACAGGAGTCTCTCATGTTGCGTGCGAATCTGGTTCGCGTGTTTGCTCTCGTTCTTTGCCTGGCGTTTGTGACCGCGCTGATCGCGGCCGACGGCGTGGTCGTCAACAGTGAGAAGGGCAAGGTCACCGTCAAGATCGGCGACAAGGAACAGGTCATCGAAATGAAGGGCGTCAAGGTGTCCGACGCCGGCGGCAAGATGGTCAAGGGCAAGGACATCGGCGACGCCCTCAAGAAGGACGTCAAGGTCGAAATCGTCGAGAAGGACGGCAAGGTTTCTGAGATCAAGATCAAGAAGTAAGTCCTTCACGCGCCACGCTCTCCCGAATGCCCGGCGGACTGGTACCGCCGGGCATTCGTGCGTTCTGGGCGGCTACTTGCACATTCATCCGCCAAGGATTATTCTGACGGAGTAGGCTCCCCCGCTCCCGTCGAGGCCGATCATGACGCGCAAACCCGCGAAGCCGGCGGTCGTCGCCTTCAAGGTCGAGGAAGAACTGGCCGAGTTGCTCAACAAACTGCCGAACAAGAGCGCCTTCATTCGCAAGGCCATTGTCGCGCAGCTGGGCATGACTTGCCCGGTGTGCAACGGCAAGGGCGTGGTGCCGCGCGGGTTGCACGACCATTACCTGAGCATGCTTCAGAACTTCAAGAAGAAGCCCTGCGCCAAGTGCGGCGATGAACTCCCCCTGCCGCGCGAGGACGGCGACCTGTCGGACGAGGACCACGCCCGGCTGGAACAGTTTTTCCACGGCGGCCCACTCTATTGCGACGCCTGCTACGACCAGGCGCCGGCCTGCGTCGAGTGTGGCTGGCACATCGCGCCCGAGGGCGAGGCTGCCCACCACCAACAGGCACACACGCACGCCCCGGAAGCTTGACGACCCGCGCTAACCTCTTCACCTGCGAGCTTGCCCTTGCTCTCCGCGGACCAGCTGCGCCAACTCGCCGAACCGCTGCCGCATCCCAGCCCGGACCAGCAGCGCGACTGGGCGCACGCCGCCGCCAGCTATGTCCTGGAACACCTGCGCACCTTGCCCGAACAACCCATCGGGCAGAGCGCTTCGCGGGCGCGGTTGGAAGCCCTGCTGCGTTCACCGCCGCCGGAGCAGGGCCAGGATTTCCCCGCAGTCCTGGACGAGTTCGCTCGCCAGGTCGCCGGGCATGCGTTTCGGATCAACCACCCGCGTTTCTTCGCCTTCATCCCTGCTGCACCGTCGTTTCCGTCCCAACTCGGCGATTGGCTTTGCGCCGGCACCAACTTTTTCGCCGGGGTCTGGCTCGAAGCCGCCGGACCCGCCCAGGTTGAGTTGCTGGTCCTGGACTGGTTCAAGGACTGGCTCGGCTGCCCGCCGGAAACCCAGGGCGTGCTGACGGGCGGCGGCTCGGAAGCCAACCTGATCGCCCTGACGGTAGCCCGCGACCGGCTGCCGTTCGCCGACCGCGCCCGGGCCGTGCTCTATGTCAGCGAGCAACGCCACTGGTCGGTGGACCGGGCCGCCCGCATCATCGGCCTCCATCCGGACCAGGTACAAGGTATTCCCACCGACGACGTGTTTCGGCTGCGTCCCGCCGCCCTGGTGGAACAGGTGCGGCACGACCGAACAGCGGGCAAGCTGCCCTGGGCCGTGGTCGCCAATGCCGGCGCGACCAACACTGGGGCGGTCGATCCCCTGACGCCGCTGGCCGACCTGTGCAGGGAGTGTAACCTCTGGCTGCACGTCGATGCGGCCTACGGCTGGCCGGCGGTCCTGATCCCGGAGGGCCAGAGCGAGCTGGCGGGCATCGGTCAGGCCAATTCCATCACGCTCGATCCGCACAAGTGGTTCGCCCAGACCTACGAAGCGGGCTGCGTCCTGATCCGCGAGGGCCACCGGCTGACGGACAGCTTCGCGCTGCGTCCGGACTACATGCAAGACGTGCTGCCCGGCGCTGGGGAAGTCAACTTCGCGGACCACGGCATCGCCCTGACGCGCCGCTTCCGCGCCCTGAAAATCTGGCTGTCGGTCAAGATACTGGGCCTGAGTTGGTTTCGGTCGCTCATCGACCGCTGTTGTCGGCTGGCGGAGTGGGCCGAAGACCAGCTGCGGCAGTCGCCGGATTTTGACGTACTCTGCCCCCGGCACCTGAGCATCGTGTGCTTTCGCTTCGCGCCGAGGACGTACCAACTCTCCGAAAGCGAACTCAACGCCCTGAACCTGGCCCTGGTAGAGTCGCTGCGACTAACGGGCCGGGCCTTCCTGTCCTCGACCCTGTTAAACGGCCGGGTGGCCCTGCGGTTGTGCTTCGTGAACTGGCGCACCACGCTGGGCGATGTCGAGGAAACCATCGGGCTACTGACGCAACTGGGGCACGAGCTGCTCGTTGACGCGGCGAGCCGGTCGCGTGAGCGACCGGAGTAAAGGCTATGCGCATCCATCGTTTTGAGGTCGAGCAATGGCTGCCGCGCCCGCTGGAAGAGGTCTTTGCCTACTTCAGCGATGCGTTCAATCTCGAAGCGCTGACGCCGCCCTGGCTGCGCTTTCAGGTGTTGACTCCACCCCCAATCGCGATGCGCTCCGGCGCGCTGATCGACTACCGGCTGCGCCTGCACCTGCTGCCGATCCGCTGGCGCACGGAAATCACCTGCTGGGAACCGCCCCATCGCTTCGTGGACCGCCAGTTGCGCGGCCCATACCGGCAATGGCATCACGAGCACATCTTCGAGGCGCGCGACGGCGGCACCTGGGTGCGCGACCGGGTCGACTATGCGGTGCCCGGCGGCTTGCTCGAACCCTGGCTGCATCACTGGTGGGTTGGGCCGAACGTGCGCCGCATCTTCGACTTTCGACAGCGCAAGCTGGCGGAACTTTTCGGGCAGCCCGCCTCTCAGCCATCAGCCTGACTGTAGGTCAGGCTTTCCAGCCTGACGGAAGCGCCGCGGGCTGGCGGCAAGTCGCGGGCGCTGCGTGTCAGGCTGGAAAGCCTGACCTTCATACCCTGCTTGCGGGATAATAGGCTCGACGTATCTTGGCAGCGGCGATTTACGCTGGAAATCCCGAAGTCGGCCCGTCGCGTCTGCCGATCAAGGAAGGTGAAAGCATGGCTGGATTGCCGACACGCCCCGCCGCAAGGAGGACCGGGAATGGCTGCGCATCTGCGTGTGTATCCCTCGTCGAATGAACCTGCCACCCTGCGTGGCCCGCAGCGCACGGTGCGCGTTTCCCTGGCCGACCTGCTGCCCCTGGTCGCCCTGGCCCATCGCCATAACTACGCCTGGCTGCAAGACTTCCTCGACGACGAAGTTCGGATCACGGAAGACCTGTACGAAGTGCTGCAAGCGTTCAAGTGCTATCGGCCTTCGGCCTGAACCCAACGAATACTTGCCAGGCCGCCAGCGGCTGAAGCCGCTGGCGGCTGCGCCTCAATCTCCATCGTCCAGCAAGTCTGGTTTGCCGAACTGGCTCCAGTCCACCTGCCCGCGCATCTCACCTTCCAGCAGCTTTATCCGCGCTTCCCATTCGCGCAATTTAACCTGGAGCGCCTCGAACTTCGCGGCGAGATCGTCGCGCGGTTTTGGCCGCGGCGCTTCGGGGTAGCCGAGTTGCCGTTGCAGGGCAGCGAACAGGTAGAGCGGATCGCGTTGCCGGTTGGCCTGCGCGATGCGGCCTTCCTTGTCGCCGAACAGCGGGACATGGTTCGGTTCATAGTCCACGTCGCGCCGCCGTTGCTCGCTGATCCAGGATGCGGAATGCAGGTAGATCATCTCCGCCAGTTCGATCGTGCCGCCTTGCCTGC
>JAEUIF010001079.1 GCA_016795185.1 Planctomycetia bacterium
CGCTTCCTGGACAGCGTTCTTGAAAGCCTCGTGTAAGGCCGGGCTGGCATCCTTCGCCCGCACGCCGAGTTGCCCCAGTGCCTGAGCGACGGTCAGGCGCACCGTCGGTTCGCGATCTTTTTTCAGCACCTCCAGCAGGACCGGCAGGTATTCCTTGGGCTCCGGTTGCAACTGCCGAAGCATCGGAATGATCGCCTTGCGCACCGCCTGCGGGTCGGCGTCCTTGGCGGGCGGCAACAGCGGCGGCGGTTTCGGCTGGTCCTTCGGCTGCGGTGTCTTCGGTTCCTTCGTCACCTTGCTGCGGTCGGGGAACGGCTCCAGCAGGGCGTCGTGCAGCACGGGGCCTGCTTCCTTGGCTTGCACGCCGAGTTGAGCCAACGTGGCGATGATGCCGAGCCGGACCACGGGCTCCCTGTCGCGTCTAAAGGTCTCGATCAGCGTTTCGACGCCCTTTTCCGGCTCGATCTTGACGATTGCATCAAGGGCGGCCTTGCGCACCGTGGGATCGGCGTCCTTGTGGAGTGCGGAACGAAGTGCCGGCAGGGCGAGTTTCGCCTCGGAAAGCTTGATGGCCGCCAGGTTGCCCAGTTCCTCGGCGGCGACGACGCGATCCTTGGGGCTCTTGTCGCCCAGGACGCCCTTCATCAAGTCCTTGGTCTTCGCCGATTGAGAAAGCGCCAGACTGGAGAGAAGCAGCAAGCATGCCAGGCCGAGCGCGCCGCGGGGCAGCATGGTTCGACACTCCCACCAAAGGCCGGAAGTGGCAACACACGAACGCCCGCATTGTAAGGCAAGCCCGGATCAGCCGACAGCGGAAACTCGCAACTCAGCAGCGCTGCATCACCAGCGCGCCGTTCTGCCCGCCGAAACCGAAGCTCGTGGACACCGCCGTCCGTACTTTCACCTCGCGGGCACAGTTCGGCACGTAATCGAGGTTGCAGTCCGGATCGGGATGCGTGAGGTTGATCGTGGGCGGCAAGACGCCCTGATGCAGCGTCAGCGCCAGGGCCACGGCTTCCACCGCGCCGGCCGCGCCAATCAGGTGGCCGACCATCGACTTGATGGACGACATGGGCAGCTTGCGCGACTGTTCGCCGAAAACGCGCTTCACCGCCGCCGTCTCCATCTGGTCGTTCAGCCGGGTGCTGGTCCCGTGGGCGTTGATGTAGTCGACATCGTGGGCATCGACCTGGGCCTGCTTTAGCGCCGCCGCAATGGCTCGCGCCGCCCCGCCCGCTTGCGGGTCGGGCTTGGTCACGGAATAGGCGTCGAAACTGCTGCCGAAACCGAGCACCTCGGCGTAGATCACCGCGCCGCGCTGCTTGGCGCGTTCCATGTCCTCCAGAACCAGCACGCCGGAACCTTCGCCCAGCACGAAGCCGTCGCGCAGCCGGTCGAACGGCCGCGAGACCTCGCACGCGGAGCGGTTCGCCTTGCTCAGCGCGCCCATCGCCAGGTAGGCAAGCATCAGTAGGGGGTCGATGCGGCTGTCCGCGCCGCCGGCCAGGATCACGTCGGCGTCGCCCAGCGCGATCAGCCGGGCGGCCTCGCCGACCGCCTGGGTGCCCGCCACGCAGGCCGTCGTGATGGTGCTATTCGGTCCCTTGAGCTGGAGCGACAGCGAGATGTGCGTCGCCACCATGTTGGGCAGGTACTTCAGGATCCAGAGCGGGAAGAGCGCGCCGTTGCCCGTGCGGCCCAGCTCGGTGTGCTGCAACTGGCCTTCCTCGTTGCTGGCCCGCACCAGGAGGGGCGTCAGTTCGTCGAGGTCCATCGGCACCAGGCCGGTACCCATGACCACGCCGATGCGCTCCCGGTCCTCCTTTTCCAACTCCAGGCCACTATCATCGATGGCCAGTTGCGCCGCGCCGACCGCGAAGCAGCTGGCGCGGTTCATGATCTTGAGGTTCTTGCGCAGATCGACCGGCAAGTATTGCGTCACGTCGAACTCGGCCGGCACCTCGGCGGCGACGCGCACCGGGTGGCTCGACGCATCGAAGCTGCGGATCGGCTTCACGCCGCTGCGCCCGTTGACGCACGCCGACCAGAAGTCCTTGCGCCCCACACCGTTGGGGGCCACAACACCCAGACCTGTAATCGCGACTCTGCGCATGGACACTCACTCCCGGGGCTGGGGCCGGGGATCCTACCCCACGGCGCACAAGTCCCTTGGGAAAATCGAAAAGGTTGAAAGCAGTATGGTAAATCTCGGAGTCAGGCCGCCCCGCCCGCGACTGATCCGTTGTCGAAGCAAGCCCCGAAGAACATGGGGCTTGCCGCAGGTAAAGTCCGAGAATTCAGCTTGGACCACCCAGTCTGCTTCCTATTAGAAATCGGAAGCGTCCAGGAATCAATATGTAAGAATGGATAAAGTAAGAAGTCTGAGTTGAGTTATGCAGGTTGGATGGGCGCTGCGAGCAGCCCAACCCGGGTCAGTCGTCGAAGTCCCCCGCCGATCCAAGAAAAATGCAATCGGCGCGAAGAGTGAAAACCCCAATGTTTTGCCACTGCGCGCCAACTGCTTCTTGGCACGGAGTGGCCAAAACTCCAGTGTTTTGCCACTGCGTGCCAAATTGCTCGAACCCGCGCGGTTGTGCTTGTGTCATCGCACCGGCGTTTGTCACAATTCTGATCGGGTGCAGACTGTAGTGCCACCCAAATTGTGAATGAGGCGTCCGAGCCATATAATCCACTTATCCAAGCCTTCGCGGCGCTCCCCGGTAGGTCGGAGTGTTCCGCACTTGAGGCTCCTGTTAGGGTACGCGGCGCGGCCGCGCACCCCACGGTCAAGAGGTCGCATCGGTGGACCACGCCGGGCCGTTTTCGGTCCGGTTCCCACCGTGCCGGCGCGGGCGACCGCTGCCCGTGCTGGTCTTGCGCCGCCGAGGATACCTGTCGGCGACGCCTTGGCACCCGCCGAGGCCCGCTGCCATCAATCGGCGGCCCACCAGCGTCGGCATGTCCGGCAACGGCCTCTTGACAAGTCCATCCCGGACGCCCAGTCCGACATCATAGGTACACGCCATGTTCTTTCGCTCGTTCGTCGTCGTGCGCGAATACGAGCGCGGTCTCTTCTACCGGGAAGGCAAGTTCGTCGAATTGTTGCCGCCCGGACGCTACGTTCACTGGACCTGGGAACATTGCCAGGTCGAGCGCGTCGATCTGCGCGAAGTCAGCCAGACGATTGAGGGACAGGAAATCCTCACTGCCGACCGGCTGGGCGTGCGCGTCACGCTCATCGCCCAGTTCAAGGTGGTGGACCCCGTGCTCGCCCGGCATGCGGTCGGCGACCACGCCGCGCAGCTCTACCAGGACTTACAACTGACGCTGCGCGACACCATCACCGGCCGCACGCTCGACGAACTGCTGATGGACCGCGCGCTGCTGGCGGGCAAAATTCAGGAGGATGTCGCGCCGCGCGCCGCCCGCTATGGCGTCGGCCTGATGCGCGTCGGGGTCAAGGACCTGATCCTACCCGGCCCGGTGCGGGCCCTGTTCCTCCAGGAAATGGAAGCCGAGCAGAAGGGCCGCGCCAGCCTGGTGGCGGCCCGGCACGAACTCGCCGCCGCCCGTGCCCGCGCCAACACCGCCAAGCTATTGCAAGAGAATCCGCACCTGATCCGCTTGCAAGAACTGGAGACACTGGCCCAGCTGGCCTCGAAGTCGGGCAACGTGCTGATTATCCCCGGCATGCAAGCACTCTGGCCGCGCGAGGCCACATCGCCGGCCCCAGAATCCAGGTCGTCGTCATGAACCATTGGCATCCGCACCCGTCGGACTGCCGGAGGCTGGGTGCCATGCTTGGGCGGCTCTCGCCGATGAGCAGGTACTGCCGGTGCCACCGCCCAAGCATGTGACCGCCCGCGACTCCATGCTTGGGCGGTGGCACCGATGCTTCAGTGTTCACCGGCGGGAGCCGCCCAAGCATGGCACCCAGTTCGCTGAGTATCCGATCAGATTCTCGACTTAGACTTGTGTCGATACCAATGGACTTGAACCCCGGCGAGTTACTGACTCGACTGTTGCCCAACTGCTTGCTGGGACAAGCGGCAACGCCCTCAGCGCAGCGGCTGGCAGACCTGCTGGGCATCGATGTCCGCGAACTGCCAGCGGTGCGACTGGGGCCGCGCTACCACTACCGGCCCTTCACGATCCGCAAGCCCGACGGCCGCGAACGGCGGCTGCTGGCGCCGTCGCCGGCCCTCAAGGTGTTGCAGCGCCGGCTGCTCGACCGCTACCTGGCCGCACTGCCGCTCCACGCCGCCGCCACCGCCTTTCACGCCGGTGCGTCGAATGTCTTGAATGCCCGCAGGCACGCCCACGGTCGGCTAATCGCCACCGTCGATGTCCGCGACTTCTTCGAGTCCACCCGCGCGGCCCGCGTCCGGGCGTTCTTCGTCCGGCAAGGCTGGCACGACGCGGAGTTGCACACGCTGATGCGGCTCTGCGTTTACCGCAACGGTCTGCCGCAGGGCGCGCCGACGAGCCCCTGCCTGAGCAACCTGGTCAACCGGCCGCTCGACGAACGGCTGGAAAACCTGGCCCGGCGGATGCAAGCGACCTACACGCGCTATGCCGACGACCTGACGTTTTCCTGGGACCGCGACCACTTGCCGGACGGCTTTCGCCCGGCCGTCGAGGACGCCTTGCACGCGGCGGGCTACGAGGTGCAGCCTGCCAAGGGCTGGCGCATCCACGGCATCGGCGACCGCCCCGTGGTCACCGGTCTGGTGCTGGCAGGCAACGGCCGGGTCTACGTGCCGTGGTCGCTCCGCTGGCGGTTGTGGCGCTGGCGCTGGCAAGCTTGGTGGTCCGGCGATGCGAGCGCGCCACTGCGGCTGCACGGTCTGGAGAGCTATGTGCGCAGCTGCGCTGCCGTGCCCGAGGCGTGAACCGAGGCGAACCAGGGCTGCGCAGTGCGGCGTCTGCTTGACGAGCGCTTGATCGCGAACAGCGCGGCTGATCCTGGACCCAACGATGCAGATAGCCGGCTCCACCGGCCGCCGATCCGAAATCTCGGAAAAAATCTCTGGAAGAAATGGGTTGCGGCCCGTCGACTCGTCGCGTAACCTCCAGGATTGGAATCGAGCTTATGGACCTGCGGCTTAATTAGGAGAAATGCCGTGCTCGAAACGAACACTCTCCCCGGATCGACACCGACAACCGCCAACCCCAGCACCCGCATCGAGGCGGAAGCCGAACGGCGCCTGCACGGCAGCTCCTCTTTCTTTCTCCGGAAAGTCACCTGCGAATATCACGAAGGCGTGCTGGTGCTGCGCGGCCAGTTGCCGTCGTACCATCACAAGCAGATGGCGCAGGAACTGGTCTTCCGCATCGAAGGCGTGGAACGCATCGAGAACCGCATCGACGTGGTCGATGCTGACCCGTCCACCTGGCTCGGTTAAGCACCGCGCATTTATCCTGGCTGCCGTGGTTTCCCACCGCGGCGGCCCTGTCCGTTTCGGCCTCTTCTCTGTTCCGGCCCCGCTGACTGCACTGCTTGCAGGAATGTCGGCGGGGTTTTTCGTGCGCCGATCAGGCGATGCCATGTGCGGATGGTGAAGATCAGTCGGGGTACGCCGAAATTCCGGTTGACAAAGGTGGGAGCGAATTTAACAATGATGTTGCCTTGATCTACCGGCATGTGCTCCCCGCCTTCCAGTCGTTTCGGAATTTGAGGACCGCCGGATGCCCCGATGGCTGCTCGACTGGCAACGCTCCGCCGCCTGGTGCGCTGTGTGCGCGCTGGTCGTCGCGTCGTTCGCCAACGAGGTGTCGCGGCTGCCTGCGTCCTGGCTATTGCCGGTGCCGTCGAACAACGAGCGTTCCCCCGTCGAGGAAACCGAGCCTCCCAGCAAGGAAGTGGTCGCGGCGGCCCCGTTGCGGCAGCGCACCCGGCAGCGGCTCGCGCCACTTTCCCTGCCCCTGCACCCTGCCCATTCGATGCTCATTCCGCCGCTGATCTACCTGGCCGATTCGGCCGCGCTCCACTCCACTCCGCTCGATCTCGCCGCCATCATTGGCAGCGGTCTACCGCTGCGCTGTTAAGTCGGCGCGTTCTCCAATCCACAACGACCAGGCGAACGCTGGCCGCCACCGCCGGCGCTCGCATCGAGGAGCGGAGCGGCGCGCGGTAACGCTGGCCGCCCCGAACCTCGCAGTCTACACCGCGGCGCTCCGTTCTCCGGAATAACCACCGTCCAGAGAAATGAAGCCGGGTCTGGGTCCCCCTGCGGACTCATCCCGGCTTTCTCTCTATTGCACCGAAAGCACCCTGAACCATGACGACACCCAACCACAACAACGGCGTCCTGACCAATGGCGTGCAAAACGGCAACGGCAACGGCCGCAACTCGCCGCCGGGCCGCCCGCGCACGCGCGGCGAAGTGGAGGCGGCGCTCAGCCGGGCCTTCATCCAGCTGGAAAAAGAATGCACCGGACGCGGGCCGACGGAAACCCGCACCTTTCTCATCGAGGACGTGGTCCTGGTTCGCCTCAAGGGCGTCATGACGCCCGCCGAGATCAAGCTATCCGGCGCGGATCAGCGCGGCGCGTATCTCATCAAGCAAACCCGCCAGGAACTGACGAACGTCAAGCGTCCCCAGATGGAAGACATCGTCAAGGACTTGCTCGGCGCGCAGCTGCGCAGCCTGCACACCGATATCTGCACGCGCACCGGCGAGCGCGTCGTCGTCCTGAGCCTGGACCGCCGGCCGGAGTTCGCGGCGGAGAAAGGCGAGGCCCTGTAAGTTCGAGCCGCGGCGGAGCAGGCCAGTTGGACATTCCGGGCCGGCAGACGTCCTGGAAAGGCCAGCGCGCAGCTTCGCTTCCCGGCAGGTTTCGGCAGTCAACGATTTCTCAAACTCGACGTACTTCCCGCGGTTGCGGGCCGGAAGGCGCTGACGGCGTCCGCTGGGCCACTACCGTGTGAAGCACCCCGGCATGCCTCGCGGGACCAAGCGCCCGTGGGGATGAGGCCGGAAAGCCAATCCAGCGGGATTGGCTTTCCGGCCTTTTTTCGTTTTTCGAGACGAGTGCTTTCCCATGAACCGTTTGGATCGTGGCCTGTTCGCAACGCAACCGCTGGCACTGGACCGCCCGCCCGCTGGCCCGGTGGCCGGTCTGCTGTTCACTTGCCTGGAAGAGTGCTTTCCGTCCGACGTCCTGCTCGAGGAACTGACGCCTGGCGCCTGGGTCATCCAGCGGACGCCGGGCAACATCGTGCCGCCCTACGGTGCGGGCCGCCGCGACGAGGACGAGTTGATCGAACGCGCCGTCCACGAGTTCGGCATCGGTACGCTCGCGGTCTGCGGTCATCTGCCCTGCGCGGTCGCGGCCCATCTCGAAAGCGAAACCGCTCCGGACGACTTCCTGCTGCGCGACTGGCTCGCGCACGCGGAAGCGGCCCGTCGTCACGCACTGGCCGCGCCCGCCGCACGCCGCGCCCACACGGCGGCCGCGCACAACGTTCTCGTGCAACTGGCCAACCTCCGCACGCACCCAGCGGTCCACGCGGCCCTGGCGGCGGGGCGCTTGCAGCTGTGCGGCTGGCTGCATGTCGGCGGCGAATTGCGCTGCCCTGGCGCGGCGGCCGAATTCGACCGGCCGGCCGCGCTCCAGCCCGACCAGAACCGTTACCTGCGCCGGCGCGCCGTGCGTGGCCGGCACCGTCTGCTGCCCACGCCCAGTCCGCCG
>JAEUIF010001117.1 GCA_016795185.1 Planctomycetia bacterium
AGCGATGCAGACCGCTTCGCTGAGCGATCGGTCGACCGGCGTAGCCGCCATGACCCCGGCGGAGCACGATCGACTGGGCGACGCGCCGCCGGCCTTTGGTCCGGGCGGCGGCAACGGCGAGTGGGGCAACAAGCGCCGTCAGCAGCTGGAAGAAGCCGCCAAGCAGGCCGGGCCCCGTCCACAGGCTGACGAAGACCGCAAGAACCTGAACTACCTTCGCGAACGCGAAGACCGCCTGGTCGACGGCCGAGGCGACGGCAAGGGTGGCCAGCCTGGCCAGGGCCAGAAGCCCTTCGTCGGCGCTGCCATGCACGACCTGAACCGCGACCAACAACACAAGGGCGTCGATCCGGCGCGGCAGGAAGCCAAGGGTGAGGGTGGCGGCGGCGGCAAGGCCGATCCGCGCCCCGGTTATCGCGCTCCGGGCCTGCCGATGCCCGTCCCGCCCGGTGCGGCTCCCGCCCCGGAAAATCTGGCCAAGCTGGCCGGCGCCACCGCGCCCGCCATGCCGCCCGGCAAAGCCGGCGAAGCCGGCCGAGCCGTCGCCAAGGACATGGAACAGGCGCAGCGCAACGGCCGCTTCGGCGGCGGGTTGAATCGGTTCAAGCAGCAACCGGGCGATCTGAAGGCCGCCGACGCGGGCTTGGCCCAGGCACCCCGCGGCAACATGCCGACCAATGGCCTGCCGCCGCTGCAAGAGCAGAACCTGGACGCCGTGATCCAGAACCTGCGCGCTCCTCAATACGGTCAGAACGAACTACAGGCCCGCGCTCTGCAAAACGTGGACGCCCTCAAGAAGCTCAAGGAAGCGCAGGAGAAGAAGGAAGTCGCCGAACTCGACAAGGCCGACAAGGCCAGCATGGCCGAGAAATCGCTGGTCCGCCTGCGGCAGCAGATGGAACAGCAGCAGCGGGTGCTGGCCCAGCCGTGCTTCGTCCGGCAGTACGCCCACGAACGTCAATTCGGCCCCGACCCGGACATTCGCGCCGATTTCACCGAGACCATCTACTGGCACCCCGCCCTGGTACTCGCGGACGGCAAGGCCGACCTCGGGTTCGAGTTGCCCGATTCGGTGACGAGCTTCCAGCTGGTCGCCTTCGGGCACACGGCCGACGGCCGCCTGGGTGCGTTCACGAGCGAATTCGAGTCGAAGAAGCCCTTCAACCTGAACGCCGCCGTGCCGCTCGAAGTGACCGCCAACGATCTGATCGACGTGCCGGTGGCGGTCGATAACAACACGCCCGATGCCCGCGTCATCCGGCTGACCGTCGAGACCCACGGCCTGACCGTGCTGCCGGGCACCGAGAACAGCAAGACCGTGTCGCTCCAGATGAAGCCGGGCGAGCGCGGCCGGACCATCTTCCGGATGCAGCCGAGCATCAAGGAAGGCACGGCTGTCGTGAAGATCAAGGGCGTTACCGAGCCATTCGGCGCGGACGCCGTGCGCTACACGATCAACGTCGTGCCCGAAGGGTTCCCGGTCAGCAGCCAGCTCAGCGACGTGCTCGAAGGGGTCGCCCAGCACGAACTGATGCTGCCCAAGGACGGCCTGATTCCTGGCACCCTCAAGGCCAACCTGCAAGTCTTCCCGTCGCGGCTGGCGGACCTGCAAGGCGGCCTGGAAGGTTTGCTCCGCGAGCCGCGCGGCTGCTTCGAGCAGACCTCGACCAGCAATTATCCGAACGTGATGATCATGGGGTACATGCGGGAAACCAACCAGGGTAGCCAGCAGCTGTTCGACGACGCCGCCGGCAAGTTGGAACGCGGCTACGCCAAGCTGGTTTCCTTCGAGTGCATGAATCGCGGCAAGAATCAGCGCGAAGGCTACGAGTGGTTCGGCGGCACCGCCCCGGCTCACGAGGCCCTGACCGCTTACGGCTTGCTGCAATTCCGCGACATGAAGCGCATCGGCTTCCCGGTCGACGAGGCGATGGTCGCGCGCACCCGGAAGTACCTGCTCGACCAGCGCGACGGCGAAGGCGGTTTCAAGCGCAACACGCGCGCTCTCGACAGCTTCGGCCGCGCCCCGCAGGAAATCACCAACGCCTACATCGTCTGGGCGCTCACCGAGGCCGACCTGGACGGCAACAAGGAAGACCTGACGAAGGAGCTGGACGCCCTCAAGAAGCTCGCCCAGGACGACAACCAGCGCTGGTCGAAGGATCCGTACTTCCTATCGCTGGTGGCCAACAGCTTCCTGAACCGCGATAAGAGCGATGCCTTCGGCGCGGAACTACTCAAGAAGCTGGTGACGCTCCAGAAGAAGGAAGGCTTCGTGGACGGTGCCCAGACCAGCATCACGACATCCGGCGGCCGGACGCTGCAAATCGAAACCACCGGCCTGGCGGTCCTGGCCTGGCTGAAGTACAACCAGCCGCACGAGTTCCGCGAACCGCTCGACAAGGCCATCAAGTGGATCGGTCAGCAGCGCGGCGGACACGGTGCGTTCGGTTCCACTCAGTCCACCATTCTGGCCCTCAAGGCTCTCCTGGCCTACACCAGGGAAAACAATAAGCCGATGAAGGCCGGCAAGCTGACCCTCAAGGTCAACGGCAAGACGGTCGCCGAACGCGACTTCGACGCCAACGCCAAGGAAGCGCTGGTGATCGATCTGCCCGAAGCCGAGAAGGTCTTCGCCCTCGGCAAGAACGACGTGCAGATCAGCCTGGCGGGCGGCGCGGTGCTGCCGTACACGCTCAGCTGGAACTACTCGGCCCTGACCCCGGCCAACCAGGAGAAGCCGGCCATTACCATGTCGGCCAACCTGAGCCGGTTGTCGGCGAAGGACGGCGAGACCGTGGGCATGACCGTTGCCGTGGCCAACACGCAGAACAAGGGCCAGGGCATGGTGGTGGCCATCGTCGGCCTGCCCGCCGGCCTGGAACTGCCAGCAAACCTGGAGCAACTGCGGAACTATGCCCGGTTGCAGAAGAACGACAAGGGCGAGGAAGTGAACGGCAAGATCAGCGCCTTCGAGGTGCGAGGCCGCGAACTGGTCCTCTACTGGCGGCAGATGACCCCGAACGAGAAGATCGAACTGCCCATCGACCTGATCTGCCGGGTGCCTGGTGAATATCGCGGCCCCGCCAGCCGCAGCTACCTGTACTACAACGCCGACCACAAGTATTGGGTCGATCCGCTGAAGGTGGCGGTCGCGCCCAAGGCCGACTGAGCGGCGAACGATTAACCCAACACCCAAGCCGCTGGCGGCTTCGCGGCGCAATCCGCGAAGCCGCCAGCGGCTTGGCGTTTCAAGCTCCCGTCGGTTCGCGCCGCGGCTGGTCGCGGCGCGGGAACTGGCGGATGCTCTCGATGACCGCTTCCAACTCGCGCGGTGAAACCGGCTTGGTGATGTAGCCGTCCATGCCGGCGGCCAGGCAACGCTCGCGGTCGCCTTTCATCGCATGGGCAGTCAAAGCAAAGATCGGCAGCCGGCGGCCGGCGGTCTCGCGCGCCCGAATCAGGGCCGTCGCTTCCAGGCCATCAAGTTCGGGCATTTGCACGTCCATCAGCACCAGGTCGAACGCCTGGGCGTCGAGGGCGTTCAGCGCTTCCCGGCCGTCGGCCGCCACCGCAACCCGGCAGCCCAGCTTCTCCAGCATCCGCACCGCCAGCCGCTGATTCACCGGATTGTCTTCCGCCAGCAGGACGTGCAATTCACGGACTTCAGCCGGCGCGCGGCGGGTTTCCGTTGGAGGCAATTCGGCGGGAGTCGCCGCGTGCAGGTCCATCACAACGCGCACGGCCTGCAACAACTCATTCGGCAAAACCGGCTTGATGAGCGCGGGGCCGAGCCCCAGTTCCCGGCAGCGCCGTGCTTCTTCGGTGCATTCGGGAGAAGCCAGCAGCATCACGATGCCGCCAGCCAGTCGCGGTTCCTCGCGCACCTGTGCGGCCAGGGCGAAGGCGTCCAGCGGCGGCGGCAAGGTCGTGTCGAGCAGCACCAGGGGGTAGCGTCGGCCCGACTCGAAAGCACGGCGCAACTCCGCCAACGCCTCGACGCCCGCCGCCACGGCGGTGGGCTGCATGCGCCAGTCGCGCAGTAGCTCTTCGAGGATGCTCCGGTTCGTGGCATTGTCGTCCACGATCAGCACCGGCAGATCACGCCAGCGCTGGGCTTGCGGTGCGCGAATGAACGAACTGCCGCGCGCCGCCGCCAGCCGCACCGTGAAGCGGAACGTGCTGCCCCCACCTGGCTGGCTGACGACTTCGATCTTGCCGTCCATTAGAGCGACCAACCGCCGACAGATGGCCAGCCCCAGGCCCGTGCCGCCATACCTGCGCGTGGTCGAGCCATCCGCCTGCGTGAAGGGATCGAAGATCAACTGCTGCTTGTCGGGTGGAATGCCGATGCCCGTGTCGCGCACGGTGAACTGCAACTGCACGGGCACCGGCGGGCGCGAGCCCTTGGTTGAAAGGTCGGCGTCGAGTTTTTCGACCTCGACGACCACCTCGCCGCTTTCGGTGAACTTGACGGCATTGCCCACCAAATTGACGATGACCTGACGCAGACGCACGGGATCGCCGAGGAGCATGTCCGGAACCTCCGGGCGCACCCGGCAGGCCAGTTCCAGACGCTTCTCGTGAGCGCGCAAGCCCAGGAGCTTGAGCGCGTCGCCCAGGCATTCGCACAGGGAAAACTCCGCGCGCTCCAGGTCGAGCTTGCCGGCTTCGATCTTCGAGAAATCGAGGATGTCGTTGAGCAGCGTGAGCAACGAATCGGCCGAAGTCCTGACCAGTTCCAGGTACTCGCGCTGTTCGGGTGTCGGGCGCGTGTCGAGCAGCAGCCCGGTCATGCCAATGATGCCGTTCATGGGCGTGCGGATTTCGTGGCTCATGTTCGCCAGAAATTCGCTCTTGGCCCGGTTGGCGGCCTCGGCGCGCAGCCGGGCTTCGCGCAGTTCGCCCTCGGCCCGTTGCCGTTCGATGACGCGACCGACCTGCTCGCCCACGCTGGCGACGATCAGCAGGAACTGCGGGTCGGCGGCCATCTCCTGCTGGGCGAAGAATTCGAGCACCGCCACGGTCTCGCCGCCGATCTTGATGGGAAAGCCGAACGCCCCCTTCAACGGCAAATGCTGGCAAGCATGCACGCGCGGAAAATTGTCGTCGTGCTGAACGTTGGCGATCCAGGCCGGTTCGCCCGAGGCCCAGATGCGGCCCGGCAGACCGACGCCCGGCGCGAAGCGGGTCTGCTCGGTCACGCGGCGAAACTCGGCCAGTGCGTCCGGGGCGTCGAGGTGCCAGATGCCCGTGGGCCGCAGCTGGCGAGTCTCGCCGTCCGGCAGGTAGACGTGCCCCACGGGCCAACCCGTCATGGCGCAGACGGTATCGACGCAGCTTTGCAGGGCATCTTCAAAGGTAGCGCAGGCGGCGACGCGAACCGTGGCTTCGTAGAGCAACCGGGCCTCCAGCGCCTGTCGCTCCAGTAGTTGTTCCGCCTGCTTGTGCGCCGTGACATCCGTACAGCAGCCGATGTAGCCCGCGAATACGCCCAGCGACGTGAACCGCGGTTCGCCAACGACCTCGAACCAGCGGTACTCGCCGTCATGCCGGCGCAGCCGGTATTCATTCTGGAAAGGCCGGCGTTCGGCGACCGCTCGCTGATAAACGGCTTGCGACGGCACGCGGTCTTCGGGATGGATGTTCTCGATCCAGCCGTCGCCCAGTTCGCGTTCCAGCGGCCGACCGACGAATTGCAGCCAGGACTTGTTGACATAGACGCAGCGCTGGTCGGCGTCGTCCATCCAGATCATGACCGGCGCGGCGTCGGCCAGCTGCCGGAAACGCTGCTCGCTTTCCTGCAACTCGGCGGTGCGCGCTTGCACGCGCTCTTCCAGCCGCACGTGCGAGTCGCGCAGGGAATCGGCCATGCGGTCGAAGCTGCGGGCCATCTTGCCGATTTCGTCCTGCGAGACGTCATTCATGCGCAGGGTGGTGGTCGGATCGGCCGCCACCCGGACCATGATGGCTGCCGCCTGACGCATGCGCCCGTGGATCAGCAATTCCGACAGCACCACCACCAGGACCAGCAGCGATACCGCCAGGCCGACGAACACCAGAATCAGGTTGCGCAAGCTGAGGTTGAGCCGTTCGTCGAAGTGCGCCGCCTGCTGCTCGAACCGGGCCAGCTGGCGGCGGAGGTCTTCGGTCGGCACCGCGACCATCAAGATGCTGTTGATTTCGCCCTCGCGCCAGCCGTAGCCGCTCGTGCGTCCATAGCGCTGGACGACCTCCGGCGGGGCTTTGTCGGGCGTATCGTGGCAGCGCAGACAGCTCTTCTCGACGACGATTGGCCGGGCTACGTAGTAATGCTCCTGGCCCTGCCACGGGAAGTAGCCATCGAGTTGCTCCAGTTCGCGGTCGGCGGCGAACCGACGGATCAGGTCGGCTTCCTCGGGCGCGGCGCGGTTCTTGTCGTTGAGCGGATTAAGCGAGGCTTCGCGAAAGGAGTAGGCGCGCATGCCGGGCTTGCGGCGGAATTCCTCCATCGTGCCGCGAGCCACGAAAGTACGCGACTGGGCCTCGAAGATCAGGGCTCCGGGGGCATGCTTCTCAACGGCGGGCGACAGCACAAGCTGCGCGTAGTCCCGACAGGCTTCGCCAAAGGCGGCGATGATGGCGGCGCGCTGCTTGAGTTCGTCCTCGGTCGCGGTCTGCTGGGCCAGGAGTGCTTGTTGCTGTAGTTCCAGCCGCTCTCTATGATTGACCATCAGCAGCCAGGTGCCGCAGGCCAGCGTCAGCGTAAAGAGGACGCTGATGGCCAGTGCGAACTTGACGCTCAGTTTCATGGCGCCTCCCGCCGCCGCGGCGCTGCCAGTCGCCCAGTCGCCCAGTCGCACGACCCGCCCTTGGCCGTGCCGGACCCAACCATGAAGGATAACAGGATTTCACCGCTGCCGCTGGAAGGAAACGGCCGCGCCGGGCCGGACAGCCCGCTGCCCTTGCCCGTGGAGGACCGCACGCGGACCATCTGGCGGTTGGGGGTCGGGCTGGCAGCGCTGCTCGTGCTGCTCGCGGTGGTGTTTCGTGTCGCGGCGCTGGAGCGCTTGCCCGGTCTGAACGGCGACGAAGCCTACTACGGCGTGGCCATGCTCAACGTCCGCGACGGCCACCCGCAGTCGTTGCGCACCGCGTCGGGCCTGCCCTTCAATCCAGGCTACCTGATCCCGGTATACCTACTGCACGTCGGACACCCTATACCGTCCTTCACCTTGCTGCGTCTGCCTGCGCTGCTTTCCGGATTGGCCGCGGTGCTGCTGGCGTTTCCGCTACTGGCACGCGTGGTGGATCGTTGGACCGCGCTGTTCGCCACGCTGTTGCTGGCGTGTTTGCCCATTGCTATCGCTTACAGCCGGTTTGGCTGGGACCAGAGCCAGGCGCCGCTCCTCGGGCTGCTTTGTCTCTATTTCGCGCTGAAACGCCAGGTGCTGGGTGCGACGGCCAGCTTCTTGATGGGTCTGTGGATTCACCCCCTCAATGTCTTCCTGGCCCCCGTCCTGCTCGGCCCGACCGCGCTGGCCTGGTGGCGCGCCAGGCACGACGCGGACGCCGCCGAGCGCCGTGCCCGCTGGTATCGCCTCTGGCCCTGGCTACTGGGCGGCACGCTGCTGGCCGGTCTCGTGCTGTACCTGCTCGTGCCACCCTTTTTCGTCCGCCTCGGCACCGAGCGAATGCTGGACGCAGGCAGCAACCTCGTCAACCTCGGCGGCTGGGCCGTCTACGCGGTCATGGTCGGCGACTTTCTGGCGGGAACCACGATCTACACCTACCTGTCGGCCCCGCCGCCGCACGGCGCGCTGCTCGAACGCTTGCTCGTTGGCATCCTGCTCGTTGGCTTGCTGCTGGCCGCCATACCGCGCTTTCGGCAAAGTCAGGACACCACCGCACTTGGACTGCTGGGCGGAACGCTGTTGAGCCTGGCAGCTGGCTACGTGTTCCTGGGGCTCAGCACGGTGCAGCCGGGCTGGGAACGCTACAGCATGTGGTTGGTGATGCCCGCCTGCCTGGTCTCGGCGCTGGCGGTCAGCAGCCTGGGCGACTCGCCAACGGCGAGGTCCAGGCAGCTCGCCGGAGTGCTGGCGGTCTGCGCACTGTTGCTGGGCACCTTCTACCTGCGCTATTTTCAGGTATTGATCCGCACGGGCGGTGAAGTGCATCGCGCGGCCCGCACCGGCTCGGTGGAACCGAAGCAAGCGGCTTACGAGGCGGTCGTCGCCTGGGCGGGCGACGACGCGCCGGTCACGATACTGGCCGAGGACTGGTGGAGCTACTGGCCCATCCGCTACCTGGCGCACGACCGGCCGAGCACTCAGGTCGTGCTTTGTCGGGGAGACCGCGCGAAAGCAGCTGACCTGACTTCGCCCCGGCGGCGCTTCGTCGTCGGTTTCGTCGATGGTCCCAGTGACCGCTGGCTAGCCCAACACGCGCCGCGGACACCGCAACAGACCTTCAACGACGCCGCCGGTCGCCCGCTGTTGCGCGTCTGGGATTTGGGATACGGTACGGAGTTGCTGGCGGGGGTGGTGGAAGCGGCGGTCGCCGCACCGGGTGATTAAAAGTAGCCCGCCACGCCGTGGCGGAAGGAGCGGCGGGCTACTTTCGGGCGGCTGTCACTTCATCGGCACCAGCCAGATGTTGCGGAACTGCACCGGGTTGCCGTGGTCTTGCAGCATGATCGGCCCCGGCTTGCACGGGTCGCCGCCCAGGCCGGCCGTGGTGTTGTCCTTGTCGATCTTCTGGTCGTCGTGAATCTTGACGCCGTTGTGGTAAACCGTAATGCGGGCCGGTTCGGTCTTCTTGCCATCAGCGCACTTCGGCGCGTGGAACTCGATGTCGTAGCTCTGCCAGACCGTGGGGGCCTTGCAGGCGTTGACCTTCGGGGCCGCGACGCTGTAGATACCGCCGCAATCGTTGTCCTTGCTGTTCAGGCCGTAGCTGTCGAGCACCTGCACCTCGTAGCGGCCCTGCACGTAGACGCCGCTGTTGCCGCGCCCCTGGCCCTTGGCGTCGGGCATGTAGGGCACCCGGAACTCGACATGCAGCTTGAAGCTGCCGTCAAAAGTCTTCTCGGTGATGATGTTGCCGCCCCCTTGGACCTGCATGACGCCGCCCTCGAGCAGCTTCCAGTGGGCCTTGTCCTTGCCGTTGGTCTTGACCCAGCCGTCGAGGCTCTTGCCGTCGAACAGGACGATGGCATCCTTTGGCGGCGGCACGCTCTTGACGTCTTCCTTGTCCTCGGGCTTGTTGAGCTTCACGCCGCCGATGTCGCCGTACTGGGCGAAGGCGAGGGTGGCGAAGCAGAGTCCGGCGCAGGCCAGGGCCAGGCGTCGCATGGTGCAATCTCCTTGTGCTGGGTGATGGTGGAACCAGGCGGATATGTTACCATGTAGCGCGGCGGAGACAATCAGTCGCCCCAGCGCCGCTTGCGGTTTGGCACGGCTTGTAGGTCAGGCTTTCCAGCCTGACCGCAGCGCCCCTGGCAGGTCCGTCAGGCTGGAAAGCCTGACCTACAGGGGCGAACCACGAGTCCAACATGGCCGACGACCCTTCCCCGATCGACCGCTTGCTCGACCAGGCCCGGCAGGGCGCGCCGGGCGCTGTGGACCGGCTGCTCGACCAGCAGCGCGAGCCGGTGCGGCGCATGATCGACCTGCGGCTCGACCCGGTCCTCGGCCGGCGCGTCGATGCCAGCGACATCGTGCAGGATGTGCTGCTCGAAGCCAGCCGCCGCCTGGCCGACTACCTCAAGAATCCGGTGATGCCGTTTCACCTCTGGCTGCGACACATCGCCAAGGACCACATCATCGACGCCCACCGCAAGCACCGCCTGGCCCAGCGCCGCAGCCTGGACCGTGAGCAGGCCCTGCGGCCGGCGCTGCCCGATCAATCGTCCGCCGAACTGGCCGCGCAGTTCATCGACCAGGAACTGACGCCCGCCTCGGCGGCGATCCGCCAGGAGATGCAGCGCCGCGTCGAGTCAGCGGTCGCGACCATGAACGACGATGACCGCGAAATGATCTTGATGCGTCACTTCGAGCAGCTGTCGAATCAGGAAGTGGCCGCCGTGCTTGGACTGACCGAAGCGGCAGCGTCGATGCGCTACCTGCGGGCTTTGCGACGACTGAAGGCGCTGCTGACCGGCGAAAGCTAAAGCAGTTTGCGACCGGCTGGAGCGGTCCGCACAGCGGACCCTACGAAATTCTGTAGGGTCCGCTGTGCGGACCGTGGTGCCCGATGCTCCATCCGTCCGCGAATTGCTCTAATGCACTCTGCGGAGCGTGGGGGAATCCGTCGATTTTCCCTGGCAGCCCCCGCCGGCCGGCGGTAGAAATGAGGTAGGCCGTTTCGCCTCGCCCCTCCGCTTGCGGTTCGAGCATTTCCATTTCCCGTTCTGCTGGAACATCAGCCGATGGATGCCTTTATCAAGTTCATCAAAGAAGATTGGATGTTCGCCATTCCACTCTTCCTCATGTCCCTCGTTGGCCTCATGCTCGTGCTGTGGCGCATGCTGCTGAACTGGAACGCCAGCACCAACATGAACGAGTTTCTGCCGGTCTTTCAGGACAAGCTCGAAAAGGAAGGTGTGCCCGGCGCGCTGGCGTTGTGCAAGGCTCGCACCGATGCCATCCCGAAGCGCATGTACGTCGCCGGACTGGAAACCGCCAAGC
>JAEUIF010001134.1 GCA_016795185.1 Planctomycetia bacterium
CCACCCCTCACCCCCAACCCCTCTCCCGCCAGGGGCGAGGGGAGGCGACACGTTCGCCGCGCCTTCACCCTCCTGGAAATGCTCCTTGCCACCGCCATTGCGGTGCTGCTGTTCGGCGCGCTCTACGTGGCGATGGAAGCCCACCTGCGCCATGTGGATGCGGGGCGCGAGATCGTCGAGGAAAGCGTGCTGGCCCGTTCGTTGCTGGCCCGCATCGCCAATGATATTTCCGTCAGCTTGCCGCCGATGCCCCCGCCGAAGGCCAGTTCCAGCGGAGGTTCGACATCGGGCGGCAGTGCGACCGCGAACACTAATACGGGAGCGACTGGCAGCGCCGCGCCGACGGGCGGCATGACAGCCAGCAGTTCCACCAGCGCCGTGCAGTTTAACCTCGGCGTGCAGGGCGATACCGAACGCCTGGTACTGTTCATCACCCGGTTGCCCCGCGAGCTGAACGAACCGACCACCGGCGACACGGGCGCGAACCCCGTGGTCGTCAGCGACCTGCGGCGCGTCACCTACTGGCTGGCGGGTGGGTCGTCGAGCCCGCAGGGGTTAGGCCGCCAGGAGACGCGCCTCGCAACCGCGGATGAACCGCTGCCTCCGGACGGAGTCGATGAAGCCGCGCTCATCATCGCCGAGGAAGTGAAGTCCTTGCAGTTTCGCTATTTCGACGGCTCGGCCTGGCAGGACTTCTGGGACGGCGCGGCCCTCGGCGCGGACGGCAAGACCCCGGTCGGTCCACCGCTGGCGATCGAAGTGCGCATCGGCATCGCTCCCGCGCCGCGCCCCGGCCAGCCTGGCTGGTCCGAAGAGACCCTGCGATATCACCGGCACGTGGTCGCCATCCCCACGGCCCAGTCTTCCGCGAACCTCGAACCATGATCCGCCGACCTGCTGCCCCTGCCACCCGTCCCGGAACGGTCCTGCTGGTCGTTCTGGTCGTCCTCGTGCTGCTGACGCTGGCCGCTTACCAATACAGCGAGCTGATGACGGCCGAGTACGTGGCGGCCGACAGCCATCGCCGTTCGGTGCAGGCCCGCGCCTTCGCCGAATCGGGCGTGCATTACACCGCCGCGCTGCTGGCCGATCCGAGCAGCCGGCCGGCGAACATCTTCGACGACGCCCAAGCGTTCGGCAGCTTCCTGGTGCAAGAGAATGAGATTGCCCGCTTCCAGGGCCGGTTCAGCGTGGTCGCGCCGCTGGGCAGTGACGAACAGGGCGGCGGGCAGGGTTTTCGCCACGGCGTCACGGATGAAGGCGGCAAGATTAACCTCAACGCCCTGCTGGCCATCGACAGTTCCGGCCGCGTGGCTTACGACATGCTGCTGAAACTGCCCAACATGACCGAGGAAACCGCGAACGCCATCCTCGACTGGCTCGATCCGGACGATACGCCGCGCTCCAACGGCGCGGAGAACAACTACTACGCCACACTCAGCCCGCCCTATCGTTGCAAGAACGGCCCGCTGGACAGCCTGGACGAGCTACTGCTGGTGCGCGGCGTGACCCCACAACTGCTCTGGGGCAACGACCGCAACCGCAACGGCGTCCTCGACCCCGGCGAGGATGCAGGGCTCGGCACGCTCGATCAGGGTTGGTCCGCGTTGCTGACCATCCATAGCCGGGAGCAGAACATCGACGCGCAGGGCCAGGCGCGCGTCTACATCAACGACCAGGACCTGAACGGCCTGTATGAGAAGCTCAACACCGCCGTCGGTCCCGACCTGGCGAACTTCATCGTCGCTTATCGCATCTACGGTTCGGCCTCCGGTTCCAGCGGCAGCGGTAGCAGCGGCGGGTCGTCGAAGACCGGCGGCGGGTCATCAAAAGGCGGCGGCGGGTCCTCCAGGGGCGGTTCGTCCAAGGGCGGTTCGTCCAAGGGCGGGGGCGGTGCGAGTGGCGGGCGACTGACCCGCGACATGATCGACTTCCAGCGCGGCCGGCCGCGCGCCATCGGTTCGCTCTTTGAACTCATCAATACGTCGGTGTCGATTCCGAGCAGCGATCCGGAGCAGCCGGCAAAGAGCTTTCCCAGTCCGCTCAACGACCGCGGCGCGCAGCGGCAGCTACTGCCGAAGTTGCTCGACATGGTGACGACGGTGCGCGACGCGGAGCTGCCGGGGCGCGTCAACATCAACACCGCGCCGCGCGACGTGCTGGCGGCGTTGCCGGGCCTGACCGGAGCCGATGTGACCAACATCGTCGGCCGCCGTCCGGACATCGCCTCGGCGGAGCAAGCCGACGCAGTCTATCAGACGCCGGCCTGGCTGCTGACGGAAGCCAACCTGCCGCCGCAGACCCTGCGCACCCTGGAGCGCTACATCACGGCCCGCTCGCAGGTGTATCGCGTGCAAGTGGTCGGCCATTTCGACGGCAGCGGCCCGACGGCGCGCGTGGAAGCGGTCATCGACACGAACAACGGCCGCCCGCGCATCCTGTACTACCGCGACCTCACGGAACTGGGCCGCGGCTTCAACCTGACCAAGCAATGAGCGTTCGTTTCGCGATTCTCGTTCGTAGTTCCGCCTTCAGGCGGCGAACGACTCGACCGCCTGAAGGCGGAACTACGAACTTCGGAGCCCGGTAGTTTTGGAAACAAGCAACGCCTAGGCCGTTCACAGCCTGGCCATTCGGAGATATAGATCGTGGCGCGTTACCTGGTCCTCGACTGGGACCATCAGCAACTGCTGCTCGTCGCCGCCGGGACGAAGTCCGGCGCGGTGACCTTGCAGCAGGCCGTCGCCTGGCCGGAGGCACATAGCCCGAATCCGGCCCTCGCGGAAGACCTCGGCAAACAGCTGCGCGAGCGGCTCAAGGAAGCGAAGATTGCTCCTGCCCCCGTCGTCGTCTGCCTCGGCCGCGAACGGGTGATCCTCAAGGAACTGCGTCATCCACCGGTGCCGTCCGCCGAGGAGCCGGCCCTGGTGCGCTTCCAGGCATTCAAGGAACTGAACGATTCGCCCGATGAAGTCGTCCTCGACTACATCGCTCTGGATGCACCGAATCCGGGCGCTGAACGCCGGGCGCTGGCCGTCATCCTGCGCCGTGAGATGCTGAACACCTATCAGGCGCTGTGCAAGGCGGCGGGCCTGAAGCTGGCCGGTATCTGTCCGCGTCCGTTCGGCGCTGCCTTCGCTGCCGCGCAGGCTGGCGCACGCGACACCGCCGCCGTGCTGACCGTCTCCGAGCGCTGGGCCGAGTTCTGCGTGGTGCGCAATCGGACCCTGCTGCTGGCGCGGACCGTGGCCGTGACGACGGCGACCGGCGACGCGCTGCTCGGCGAGATTCGCCGCAACCTGGCGGTCTACGCCGGGCAGTCGCCGCAGGAGCCGGTGCGAGCGCTCTACGTCGCCGACGGCACGCCCGACGGCCAACTCGCCGACCGGCTGCGCGACCGGCTGGCCATCCCCGTTCACGAACTCGATCCGTTGCCCGGACTCGGTCAGCCCGCGCAGGCGCGCGGCGCGTTCGCCGGCGCGGCGGGTCTGCTGCATGCCCTGGCGCGCGACGGCGCGCTGCCCATCGACCTGGCCAAACAGCGCGTGGTCCGCGTCGCCGCCGATCCCGGCAAGCGCCGCCTGTCGCTGTTCGCCGGCCTGGTGGCCGCCCTGCTGCTGGTCGGCATCGGCCTGGGCTACTCGGAACTGTCGACTCGCGACCGCGAGTTGGAGGGGCTGCTGGTCACCAAGGCGGAACTTGATCGCCAGCTCACGCAACTGCGCGACGAGGAGAAGCGCATCAAGGTCGTCGGCGACTGGGTCAACGGTGAGGTGGTCTGGCTCGACGAGCTGTACGACCTGACGGCCCGTTTCCCCGATCCGAAGAACCTGCGGCTGACGCAACTCGCCGCGCAGCCGCTGACCCGCGCCGCCAACAACAAGTACACGGCGCGCATTACCCTGAAGGGCATCACCACGGACAACTTCGAGCCGGTGGACCAGCTGATCGCCGCCGCCGGCGCGGACGGGCAGTACCGCGTCAGCGCCAAGCAGATCGGCGTCAACACCGGCATCGAACGGCAGCGCTTCTCGCACCAGTTCGAGACCCGCCTCGACGTGGAGCCGCGCGCCGCCAAGC
>JAEUIF010001146.1 GCA_016795185.1 Planctomycetia bacterium
GCTCAGTTACAACGGCAACAACATCGCTACCGTGGCCGGATTGAACACGGATACGCTGACCGTTACCTTCAATACCGCGTTCGCCACCACCCCGGCCGTGCAGGATCTGCTGCGCGCGCTACAATACGCCCGCACCACGGGAGCGGCCGGCACCCTCGATCTGAATTTCACGCTCACCGACGGCGACGGCGGCACAACCGGCCTCATCACCAAGCCCGTGAACATCACTTGATCTCGCGGCGAGCCCCAGTTGTCGTGGGCCTGGCGGACTGACGCCGGGCCCGCGTCGTTCTTGCCACCGTCCCCTGGTGATCGTAATGGCTTTCTGCTAAGGTGCCAGCATGCCCGACTGACACCCTGAGCGTTTCGCGATGAAACCCCGTCTGTTGTTTACCGTCGGCGATGTGGCCGGCATCGGGCCGGAAGTGATCGTGAAAGCCTGGCCGCAGCTGCACGATTTCTGTCGGCCCGTGGTCGTGGGCGATCCGGACTGGATGCGGCGCACGCTGCCCCTGGCGAAGTCGTCCGCCAAGGTGCAGCCGATTCGCAAGCTGACGGAAGCCGAGACGACGCCGCGAGTCATTCCCTGTTTGCCCGCCGGCGACCAAGACCTGAGCGATGTGACGCCAGGCCAGGTCAGCGCCGCCGCCGGCCGGGCCGCTTACGATTTCCTCTGCGCCGCCATCGACCTGACGCTGGCCCGCGCGGCCGCCGGCATCGTCACCGCTCCGCTGCACAAGGAAGGGCTGCGCGCGGCGGGGGTGCACTATCCGGGCCATACGGAGATTCTCGCCGAACGCACCGGCACGCAGCGCTTCGCCATGCTGCTGTCGACAGAACAGCTGACCGTGGCTCACGTCACATTACATATGGCGCTGCGCGACGTTTTCGGGCGACTTTCCACCGAAGCCGTGCTGGAAAAGATTCACCTGCTCGACGACCTGATGCCGCGCCTGATCGGCCGTCGCCCGCGCCTCGGCGTGGCGGCGCTGAACCCGCATGCCAGCGACGGCGGGCTGTTCGGCGATGAGGAGGAGCGCATCATCAAGCCGGCGGTGCAGCAGGCACGTGCCGCCGGCCTGGAGGTTTCCGGCCCCTGGCCGTGCGATACGCTCTTCGTCCGTGCCCGGCAGGGCGAGTTCGACGGTGTGGTGGCTATGTATCACGATCAGGGCCATATCGCCCTGAAATTGCTCGGCATCGGTCAGCTGGTGAACATCAGTGCTGGGTTGCCGATCGTCCGCACCAGCGTGGCGCACGGCACCGCCTACGATATCGCGGGCCAGGGTGTGGCCGATGAACAGAGCATGGTGACGGCGGCCCGCGCGGCGGCGAAACTGGCGATCAGTGTTTAGCCGCGCGACCCTCGTTTAGCCGCGAGCCGGAGGCGAGCGCTTCGGAATGCGAATGAAGACCATCCTCTATCTCCTGCGCCATGCGGCGACGCCCGCGAACCTGTCGCACCCGGCGCGTTTGCAGGGGCGGAACAACGATCCGCCGCTGGCCCCGCTCGGCGTGCGCCAGGCCGAGGTCACGCGCGAACACCTCGCCATCCAGCCCTTCGACCTGTGCTATTGCAGTCCGCTGCGCCGCGCGGTGCAGACCGCCGCGATCATCTGCGAACCGCACGGCATCACGCCCCGCCCGCTGGACGCGCTCATCGAATGCGATGTGGGCAAGTGGGAAGGACTCGACTGGGAAACGATCAAGAGCAGGAATCCGAAGCTCTACGAACGCTACATGGCCAACCCCGCGCAGCAGGGCTACCCCGGCGGCGAGAACTTTGCCGAGGTCCACGAACGCGCGTCGGCTGAACTCGACCGCTTGCTGGTCGAGCAGGCCGGCAAGTCGATCCTCGTGGTTTCGCATCATGTCGTGAATCGCACCTACCTGGCCGGGTTGCTAGGGCTGCCGCCGTCTCAGGCCCGGCGCGTCAGCCTCGATAACTGCGGCATTTCGGTCGTTATTCGCGAAAAGGACAAGTCCAGCGTGCAAACGCTCAACGGCGTGCTGCACCTGCAAGGGGTGCTCTGAACAGTGGTTAGTGGTCAGTCGTCAGTCCGGAAGAGCAGGCGGGATATTGCCAAAGTTCGCTTCCCCGTTTAGTGTAACTTCTTCGTATCCCAACGGACCACTGGCCACTGACCACTGACGACCCACCATGAGCGATCCCTGGTTCCAGTCGCTGTTCGCCGAACGCATCGGCGGCGCCAATTACGGCAAGGGCACGGAGATCTACAAGTTCGAGAAGATCAAGCGCGCCAAGCGCGCCGCCCTCGCCGCGCATCCCGAGCGCCAGCTGCTCGACTTCGGCATCGGTGAAAACGACGACATGGCCGACCCCATCGTCCGCGAGGCGGCCAAGCGCGAAATCGACAAGCTCGAAAACCGAGGCTACGCCGACAACGGCATCGCTGCCTTCAAGGAAGCCGCCGCCGGCTTCATGAAGAAGGTCTTCGACGTGACGCTCGACCCGGTCACGGAAGTCAACCACGCCATCGGCTCGAAGCCGGCCCTGGCCATGCTGCCGGCCTGCTTCATCAATCGCGGCGACGTGACCCTGATGACGGTGCCGGGTTATCCAGTAGCCGGCACCCACACGCGCTACTACGGCGGCGAGGTCTACAAGCTGCCGTTGTTGCCCGAAAACAACTTCTATCCCGATCTAAAGTCCATTCCGCCGGAGATTCGCCAGCGAGCCAAGCTGCTGGTCATCAACTACCCGAACAGTCCGACCGGCAAGATCGCGACGAAGGACTTCTATCGCCAGGTGATCGACTTCGCGCGCACCAATCAGATCATCGTCGTGCAGGACGCGGCCCACATACTGCTGAGCTACGACGGCCCGCCGCTGAGCTTCTTGCAGGTGGACGGAGCGAAGGACGTCGGTGTCGAGATCCACTCGATGTCGAAAGGCTTTAACATGATCGGCTGGCGCATGGCCTTCGTCTGCGGCCATGCGAAGATCGTGCAAGCCTTTGCCGACGTGAAGGACAACTGCGATTCGGGCCAGTTCATGGCCATTCAACACGCAGCCCGCGTGGCCCTGGAACATCCGGCACTGGGCGATCAGATTCGCGAGAAGTATCGTCGCCGCTTACAAAAGCTGGTGACGGCGCTGCAAAAGGTCGGCTTCGAGTGTCGGATGCCGGGCGGCACGTACTTCCTCTACGTGAAAGCTCCCAAGGGCAATGCCGACCGCTCCTTCGCCAACGCCGAGGAAGCCTCGCAATACCTGATCACCGAGCAATCGGTGGTGCAAGTCCCCTGGGACGACGCCGGCCCGCACTTGCGCTTCAGCGTGACGTACCTGGCCAAGAACGAGGCCGAGGAAGACGCCTTGATGCAGGAAACCGTCGCCCGCCTGGGGCGGCTGGGGTTGAAGTTCTGATGCCGGCGGCAGGATGCGCCACGATTGCACCGCCGCGAACGCCCGAGGTGAACCATGCCCCTCACGGTGATGTGCAGCCACTGTGGCGTCACCAACTTCGTCGAAGCGCCCCAGCCGCGACAGAAGTCGCAGTGCTCCGGCTGCGGGCGGCCCCTGTCGGTGCCGTTGCACCGCGAAGGCGACGCGGAAGAATTCTCGGAGAGCGGGCAACCGATCTATCGCCACCAGTCCCGTGCGTCGGGCTTTGAACTCGCCACCGGCGACAGCGAGAACATCGAGGCCATCTCGAACCATATTGAACAGCACGTTGGCAAGGTGGACTTCGTCTATCACGAAATCCTGTCCGACCTGGTCCACATCGACGTGCATGTCGTCAAGCCGACGGAGGAACGCCCGTTCCATACGCTCATCACCAGCGGCATGAGCGACCGACCGATGACTGTGCCCGAAGGCGCGGAAGAGCTGCGCTTCGCCGAGTTGCTCGTCAGCTTGCCGCCGGACTGGCCGCTGGGGGAAGAGGATTTCCAGGACGAGAAGAACTACTGGCCGATCCGCACCCTGAAGATCCTGGCGCGCCTGCCACACGAGTATGACACCTGGCTCGGCTTCGGACCCACCATTCCGCGCGGCGATCCGCCGGAGCCCTTTGCCGACAACACCCAGCTGTGCGGCAGCGTGATCCTGCCGCCGATCCAGTTTCCCGAGGAGTTTCACGAACTCGTACTGAGCGAGGACAAGACCGTACACTTCTACGCCGTGGTGCCGCTCTACCGCGAGGAGTTGGAGTTCAAGCTGAAGCACGGCGTCGAAAAGCTGCTGGGCCGCTTCGGCAAGCACGACATCGGCCCCGTGCTCGACGTGCGGCGGCCCAACGTCTGCCGACGCTGAGCCCGTTCCCGAAATCCCTCTCCCCTGGCGGGAGAGGGGTAGGGGTGA
>JAEUIF010001160.1 GCA_016795185.1 Planctomycetia bacterium
CTGGGCTGTGGAGTACAACCGCTTCGCGGTAAAGAGGCAAGCAGTGTTTCAGATCTCGCCAGGTTCCCATGCCCACGCAAAGCCGTGGGCATCGCACCCGATCGGTGATGCAACTCGAACCCGGATGATTCACGGCGTGACAATTTCGACGGCGCGAGGCCCCGCATGATTTCGCATTTCTTCATCGACCGGCCCATCTTCGCCACCGTGCTGTCGGTGGTCATTGTCATCGTCGGTTGCGTGGCGCTGTTCACCCTGCCGATCGCGCAGTACCCCGACGTCAGCCCGCCAACCGTGCAGGTGACGGCGACCTATCCCGGTGCCAACGCCAAGACGGTCGCCGACACCGTGGCCTTCCCGATTGAGCAGGAGGTCAACGGCGTCGAGCGGATGCTGTACATGTCGTCGCGTTGCACCAACGACGGCCAGATGCTGCTCGACGTAACTTTTGAGTTGGGCACGAACCTCGACACCGCCCAGGTGCTGGTGCAGAACCGCGTCGCCGTCGCCGAGGCCCGCCTGCCCGAAGAAGTGAAGCGCATCGGCGTGACGACTAAGAAGAAGTCGCCGAGCATTCTGATGTGCGTCAACCTGATCTCGGCTAAGAAACCTGACGGCAGCTACTACTACAACCAGCTGTACTTGAGCAACTTCGCGACGCTGAGCGTCAAGGATGAGCTGGCCCGCTTGCGCGGCGTCGGCGATGTGGCCTTCCTCGGCCCGCGCGATTACAGCATGCGCGTCTGGCTCGATCCGGAGAAGCTGGCCGCTCGACAACTGACCGCGGGCGACGTGCTCAACGCCGTCCGCGAGCAGAACCGGCAGGTCGCCGCTGGCCGGCTCGGACAACCGCCGACACCGGACCATTCGGGCATCCGCTTCCAGCTCCCCATTAACACGCGCGGCCGGCTCGTTTCCGAGGAGCAGTTCGCGTCCATCGTCGTCAAGACCAGCGAGACCGGAGCGGTTGTCCAGCTGCGCGATCTGGTTCGCGACACCACGTCGGACCAGGACGGCGCCATGCAAAAGGGCATCGAGCTGGGTGCCAAGAACTATGACGTGAATAGCTACCTCGACGGCGAACCATCGGTCACGCTGGCCGTCTTCCAGCTGCCCGGCTCGAACGCGCTGCAAACCGCCGAGGCCATTCGCGCCCGGATGGCGAAACTCCAGGAACGCTTCCCGGAAGGCGTCGAGTATCGCATCTACTACGACACGACGGTCTTCATCGAGGAATCGATCGCCAGCGTGGTGCATACGCTGATCGAAGCCTTTGTGCTGGTCTTCATCGTGGTGCTGGTCTTCCTGCAAAACTGGCGGGCGACCATCATCCCGATGGTGGCGGCGCTGGTGTCGCTGATCGGCACGCTGGCCATCTTGTCGGCACTGGGCTTCTCGCTCAACAACCTGTCCCTCTTCGGCCTGGTGCTGGCCATCGGCATCGTGGTGGACGATGCCATCGTCGTGGTCGAGAACGTCGAGCGCTGGCTGGCGGAGGGCATGTCGCCGCGCGACGCGACGCGCAAGGCCATGGACGAAGTAACGGGGCCGGTCATCGCCATTTCGCTGGTGCTCTGCGCCGTGTTCGTACCGACCGCCTTCATGGCCGGCATCAGCGGGCAGTTCTTCAAGCAATTCGCCCTGACCATCGCCGCCTCGACGGTCATCTCGGCCTTCAACTCGCTGACGCTCAGCCCCGCGCTGTGCGCCGTCCTGCTCAAGCCGCACGGCCACGGCGGGCACGCGCATCAGGAAGCACTGCCCCGCGCGGGCATCGCAATCATCGGCGGTCTGGTGGCGTACTTTTTCTTGCTCGCTCCGGTCGGCCATCTGGTGGGCATCGAAGCCGGCGGGCACGGCGGGCACGGAGCGGCGCACTCCAGCCCGCTTGCCGTCTGGGCCTTGCGCTGCGTGGTCTTCGCCGTGGGCGTCGTGGCAGCCTGGGTCGTGAGCCGCGCCGTCAACCGCGGCCTGCTGGCCTTCTTCCGCGGCTTCAACTGGGCGTTCGACCGCACCATCAACGGCTACGGCCGCGCGGTGACCGTCCTCCTGCGTCTCAGCGTCATCGCGCTGCTGGTCTACGGCGGGTTGATGGCGCTGACTTACTTCGGCTTCAACGTGGTGCCCGTGGGCTTCATCCCCGAACAGGACAAGGGCTACCTGGTGCTCAACGCCCAGCTGCCCGACGGTGCGACCCTCGACCGGACGGACAAGCTCATTCGCCAGCTGGGCGAGATCGCCCGCCAGGACGAAGGCGTCGCGCACACCATCGACCTGCCGGGCTATTCGGTAGTGCTGAGCACGAACATCAGCAACGTGGGCGGCATGTTCGTCATCCTGAAGCCGTTCGAGGAGCGCGCGGGGAAAGCCAATCTGGGCGCCCCGGCAGTAATGGCCCGGCTGCGCCGCAAGTTCGCGGAGTTCCGTGAAGGCCAGGTGGCGCTGTTCGGCGCGCCGCCCGTGGACGGCCTGGGCAGCACGGGCGGCTTCAAGTTGCAGGTGCAGGACCGCAGCGGCGCGGGTCTGCGTGCGCTCCAGGGCGCGGTGCAGGTACTGGCCGAGGCGGGCAACCGCGACCCACGCCTGGTCGGCCTGTTCAGCAGCTTCAGTGTCACGCAGCCGCAGCTGTTCGTCGAGATCGACGAGGACAAGGCCAAAGCGCAGCAGATCAAGCTCAAGGACATCGATGAGACGCTGCAAGCCTACCTGGGCTCGTACTACGTCAACGACTTCTTCTTCCAGAACCGCAACTGGCAGGTGAACGTCCAGGCCGCGCCGCGCTACCGCATGCGGGTCGAGGACATCGGCAACCTCGAAGTCCGCAACGGTAAGGGCGAGCGCGTGCCGCTGCGCACGCTGGTCCGGGTGCGCTACGACAGTGGGCCAGCGGTGGTCAACCACTACAACCTGTTCCCCTCGGCGGAAATCAACGGCAACACCGCGCCGGGCATCAGTTCCGGCCAGGCCATCACCATCATGGACGACCTGGCCGCCGCCGAGTTGCCGTCCACGATGGGCTACGAATGGACCGAGTTGACCTATCAGCAGATCCTGGCCGGGCAGGATATCCTCACCAAGCTGGCCTTCCCGCTGGCGGTGGTCTTCGTCTTCCTGGTGCTGGCGGCCCAGTACGAAAGCTGGTCGATCCCGCTGGCGATCATCCTCATCGTGCCCATGTGCTTGCTGGCGGCCATCACCGGCATCTGGCTGGCGCGCATGGACACCAACATCTTCACCCAGATCGGCCTGGTGGTGCTGATCGGCCTGGCGGCGAAGAACGCCATTTTGATCGTCGAGTTCGCCAAGCAGTTGCAGGACCAGGGCAAGGACCGCTACGCGGCGACCATCGAGGCCAGCAAACTCCGCCTGCGGCCGATCCTGATGACCTCGTTCGCGTTCATCCTCGGCGTGGTGCCGCTGGTGCTGGCGAAGGGCGCGGGCGCGGAAATGCGCGTGGCGCTGGGCGTGGCCGTCTTCAGCGGCATGCTCGGCGTGACCGTCTTCGGCGTCTTCTTCACGCCCGTCTTCTACGTGGTCATTCGCTGGTTCACCGAGCGCGGTGAGCCCGCAGCGGCGGCCGAACCTCCGGCGAGCGAATCGATGGGATGAATTCGAGCTTTTCGCGACCAGCCATAACGGTCCGCACAGCGGACCCTACGATAACTTCGTAGGGTCCGCTGTGCGGACCGTAGCGCCTGTTGATTGTCCGCTATCGAGGGCGGGTGGTTGCGTTAGCCCCGCACGCAGGCTGCCGGTTCGCAGGTCGCGGCGTGCTGCGTGGCTGGTTCTCGCCCGCGGCGCAACCGGCCGAACAGGTTGCCGATGCTGTCGAAGAGCGAGTAGGTGACCGGCGTCACCAGCAAGGCCAACAGCAAGCTGAGCATCTGCCCGCCGATGATGACCTTGGCCATGCTCGCCCGCGCCCCCGCGCCGGGGCCTTGCCCCAGGGCGATGGGCACCATCGCTGCGATCAGCATGACCGTCGTCATGAGAATCGGACGCAACCGGGTGTGGTTGGCTTCGAGGATGGCGGCGTCCCGCTCCAGCCCAGCCCGGCGCAGTTCATTGGTCTTATCGACTTGCAAGATGCCGTTCTTCTTGACGATGCCGATGAGCATGAACAGGCCGAACATGGCGTACAGGTCCATCGGCGTGCGGAACAGCAGCAGCGACAGCAGGCCGAATGGAATCGTCACCGGCAGCGCAGCCAGAATGCTGATCGGGTGCAGCCAGCTCTCGAACTGCGCCGCCAGGATCAAGTACATGAACAACACGCTCAGACCCAGCGCGACCAGGGCGTAGTAGCCGGTCTCGCCCAGCATCTTCGCCTGGCCGCCGAAAAGGATTTCGTAGCCCGGCGGCAGGTTCATATCGCGGGCGATGTCCTGGGCGCGCTGCATCGCTTCGTTGAGTGAAATCTCGTCCGGATGGGCAAGCAGCGTTACCGTCCGCTGCCGGGACAGCCGGTCGATCTGGCTGGGCCCGCGGGCTTCGGTCAGTTTCGCCAGGCTGGCCAGGTGGACCGGCCCGGCGGTGGGCGACGGCACCGTCAGTTGCTCCAGCGACTGCGGGTTGGCACGGAACGGCTGGTCGGCCCGTAGCCAGACATCGTACAGCTCGGTGCCTTCCTTGTAGCGCGAAACGATCTGGCCGCCGACCAGCACGCTCAGACTGTTGGCGACCGTCTGCACCGGAATGCCCAGGTCGCCGGCGCGATCGCGGTCGATGGCCACCTGCACTTCGGGCTTCCGCAGCGACAGCGTCGAATCGACGTCGGCCAGGCCGGGTACCTGACGCAACCGGGTCTTCATGGTATCGGCGAAAGCCGAGAGTTTATCGATGTCCGGCCCTTGAATCGTCACCTGGAAAATCCGGCTGTCGCCGCGATCGCCGCCGCCGATAGCCGAGACGTCCGAGACCGCCGTCCGCAGGTCCGGGTATTCCTGCAAGATGGCGCGGGCGCGCTTCATAACCTCGAACTGCGTGTAGCCGCGCTCTTCCAGTTCCTTCATGCGGAAGTAGATGGAGCCGCGCGTCACGTCGCCTTGGCCCTTGCCGGCGTTGGTGTTCTCGCCGATGCTCGTGAAACGATGCACCACGCCCGGCAGCGCCGCCAGCCGCTGCTCGATCTCGCCGATGAGCTTGTCGGTCGTTTCCAGCGTGTAGCCTTCGGGCGTGATGAAGAACACCTGGAACTCGCTCTGGTCGTCGCGCGGCACGAGGTTGACGCCGAGCTTCGCGCCGATGGGGCCAGTGGACAGCACCACCAGCACGCAAACGATCATCGTCACCAGCCGCCAGCGCAGCGCCCCGCGGAGCGCCTTGCCGTAGACCCAGTCCGTGAGGCGGTAGATCCAGCCGGCCTTCGAGTTGGCATGGCCGGCGTCCGGCTCCAGCTTGAGGAAGTGGGCGCACAACATCGGCGTCAGCGTGAAGGAGACGAACAGGCTCATGACCACGGCGAAAGCGATGGTCAGCCCGAAGCTGCTGAAGAAGCGGCCGACCATGCCGCCCATGAAGGCGATGGGCACGAAGATGACCACCAGCGACAGACTGGTCGCCAGCACTGCCAGGGCGATTTCGCGCGTGCCGTCGCGGGCGGCGGTGAAGGCGTCCTTCCCGAACTCTTCCATGTGGCGGAAGATGTTCTCGTGGACGACCACCGCGTCGTCGATGACGATGCCGATGGCCAGGATCAGGCCGAGCATCGTGATGTTGTTGAGCGTGAAGCCCATGTACTGCATGAACAGGAACGTCGGCACGATCGAGGTTGGGATGGCCAGCGTGGCGATCACCGTGGTCCGCCAGTCGCGGATGAAAAGCATGATGGTGCCCGCCACCAGCACGGCGGCCAGCAGCAGGTGAAACTTGACTTCGTGCATCGACTCGCGAATGAAACGCGACTGGTCCTGGATCAGCTCGATCTTGATGTCGGGCGGCAGGGCCGGGCCGATGCTGGCCAGCCGGTCGCGCACCGCATCGGAGATGGCCACCGTGTTGGTGCCCGACTGGCGCTGCACGAACAGGCAGACGGCGTTCTGCCCGTCGAGCCGGCTGAGGCCGCGTGGCTCCTCGACGGAATCCTCGGCGCGGCCGATGTCGCGAATGCGGATCGGGTAGCCCTGCCGGCTGGAGACGACCAGGTCGTTGAACTGCGCGGGGGTGGCCACGCGGCCGAGCGTCCGCAGCACCAGCTCGCGCGCGCCCTGATGCACGATGCCGCCGGGCACTTCGAGGTTCTGGCTGACGAGCGCCTGTCGCACGTCCTCGACCGACAGGCCGTAAGCGGTCAGCTTATCGGTATCGACGACCACGTTGATGGCCCGGTTCCGGCCGCCGGACAGCGACACCATGCCGACGCCGGGCACCGTTTGCAGCTGTTCCTGAATCTGATGCTTGGCGATCTCCGTCACTTCGCGGAGGTCGCGGTTGCCCGCGATGCCGATGGTCATGATCGGCGCGGCGTCGAGGTCGAACTTGTCGACGATGGGCGGCTCCATGCCCTGGGGCAGTTGCCGGCTGATCGCCGCCAGCTTGTCGCGGACTTCCTGGGCGGCCACGTCGCCGTTCTTCTCCAGCTTGAACTGCACGATGACGGTGGCCACGCCCTCGCGGGTGGTCGAGCGCAGTTCGTCCAGCCCGGAAACCTGGTTTATGGCCTCCTCGATGGGCTTGGTGACCGTGGTTTCCATCTCCTCGGCGCTGGCGCCGGGCAGGGCCGCCGTCACGGACACCACCGGGAAATCGACCTTCGGAAACAGGTCCACGCCCAGCCCGAAGTAGGCGACCACGCCGAGCACCACGGGGACGGCCACCAGCACCCAGGTGAAGATCGGCCGGCGAATGCAGATTTCGGAAATGTTCACGGTTCAAGCTCCTCGCGGGCGTTCGACACCTATCCCCATAAGCCTTCTCCCCTCTCCCCTTGCGGGAGAGGGGTTGGGGGTGAGGGGTGAAAGTGTCCGAGAACTCGCCAGTAACCCTTCACCCCACCCCCTTTCCCGCAAGGGGAGAGGGGCTTTCGGGACAAACTGTCAGCGAACCGGGGGAGTCGCCGTCTTGGCCGCCGGGCTGACGGTCACGGGGGTATCGGCGGCCAGCACGGTCTGGCCGCTGGTGATGACCGGCACGCCCGCCGGCAAGGCTGGCTTCGCGATCTCCACCCAGTCGGTCGTCTGGACGCCGAGGGTGACGGGCACTTCGCGTGCCCGGCCGTTCTCGGCGAGGAACACTTTGTTGACGCCCGCAAAATTGACGACGCCGGCCAGCGGCACGGTGGGCGCAGCGGCGTCGAGCCGCGTGAAAATCGCCGCCTTGGCGAAGCCGCCCGGCTTCAACGTGCCCTGCGGATTGGGGACTTGAATCTCCACCTCGAAGGTCCGCGTCGTCGGTTCGACCGCCGGGTTGATGCGCGTCACCACACCGGCGACGGGCTGCGGGCTGGCCGCCGCGCTCACTTCCACCTTCTGGTCCGCCTTCACTTCGGGGCCGTAGCGTTCGGGCACGGGCACACGCAGCTTCAGGGTCTGGTTGACGATCAGCTTGCAGACTTCCGTACCGGGCTGCACCAGGGTGCCTTCGCTCACATTGCGGCGCGTGACGGCATAGGTCGCGCCCGCTCCACGGGGCAGGGGCACGCGCACCTGCGTGTCCTTGAGCCGCTGCTGGGCAACGGCCAGTTCGGTTTGCTTCATGCGCACGGTGGCGAGCGCCGTGCGGGCCACGAGCAACTGGTTGGCGTGTTCGGCCTGGGCGGCGCGGAAGTCGGCGGTCAGGTTGCCGACTTCCTCGTCGGCCATCGCCTGGTTGGCCAGCAAGCGACGCCCGCGCTCGTAGCGGGCCTGAGCGTTCTCCATGCGCGTGCGCGCCTGGACCACGGTCGGCACGGCGCCGAGGTCGATGTCGCCCGCTGGTGGTTCGTGCAGGCCGAGTTTTGCCAACTCGACCAGGAGCGCGCGTTCGGCTTGTTGCACGGCGAGATCGCAATCGACCGGGTCGATCTCCAGCAGCAGTTCACCCGGCTTGACGACGTCGGCCACCTCGAAGCGCAGCTGGCGCACGCGGCCCTCGACCCGGCTGGCCAGCGCGATTTCCTCGAAGGCATGCAGCGTGCCCACCGCTTCGACGGTGCGCTGCACCGGCCGATTGGTGACGGGCGCGACGGTGACCAGCACGGTCGCACGGTCCCACTCGGCCAGGCCGGTCGCCGCCGGCAAGGCTTCCTTTGCGTGCTCGTGCTGGTGCTGGCCGGCGAAGTGCCAACCCGCGCCAAAGGCCAGGCCCAGGCCGAGCAGAGCCAGCAGCTTGCCCCACCAACCGAAAGGCCGCCGGGCCCCGACGCGCTCCGGCGCGCCGGCGACGGACTGTTGCAACGAGGTTTCCTGAATGGCCGCGGGCGGTGACAAGCGATTCCCCATGCGAAATTCCCTTTTCTGCGATCTTCGCCCTGTTCGCCCGACGAACGGTTCGATCCGCGAAGTATCGGGGTAAAATTCACTCCCCTCGCCCCTTGCGGGAGAGGGGTTGGGGTGAGGGGTAGTAACACTGGCGAGGCGGCATGCGGCTCCACCCCTCACCCCAACCCCTCTCCCGCAAGGGGCGAGGGGCGAGGGGCATTTCCAACCATGGCTCACGCAGCCACCGGCCGCTGGAGCTGAGAGCGGCCGGCGCGGGCGATCTTGCGAAACAGCACCATGAAAATCTCCTGCTCGTCCTCCGTGAGCGCGCCAAGCATGGTGCGGAACAACCCCAGGTTCAGCTCCACCAGCGAACGATAGACCGCGGTGCCGCTGGGCGTCAGTTCGACGCGAATGACCCGGCGGTCCTGCTCGGACCGCTGGCGGCGGACCAGGCCCTTGCGCTCGACGCCGTCCACGATGCTGGTCATGGTGTTGACGGCGACGGCCAGGTACTCCGCCAGTTCGCGCATCATGCGCGGCCCTTCGTTGCCGAGGTGCTCCAGGGTGCGCAATTCCTGCATGTTCAGGCCGACGTGCGGGCCGTTGGCGGCCTCGGCGTTGACCGTGTGGAATTGCTTGCAGATGTCTTGCACCAGGTCGCGCAGATCGGCGGCCCGGCGGTCCAGAGGAGTCATTCGTTCGCCCCTCAGAATAGTTCGACCAACGAAGGGTTCGGCGTTTACTGTTTTCGGCGACGGCTGTCAAGCGCTGTCGGCATCGGTGCGAAGCCGAGAGCGGCGCAGCCCGGCTTGCCCCAATCGCTCCAGCTTGCATAATCCGCGCGCTCGGCGGTGCGTTGAAGCCAGAAGTTGGGCGAGCCCGCTTGCCCTTCGCGCGGCGTGTGGCACACTTGCAGGTGCCTTCCCCCCGGTCCGGACGTACCTCGACCGCCATGAACCCGCAGCGACGCGGACCAACCCCCTGGTGCTTTGTCTGGGCAGCCCTCGCCTGGCTGCTGCCGGGCTTACCGTGCGCCCAGGCGGCGGAGTCGTACTACATCCTGATCTTCTCCCTCCACGACGCCGCCACCGACCACAAGGACCGGGCGCACAGCTTCGCCGTCTTCGTCCGCGCGACGAACGACGGCACTGCCCTGGACCCGGCGCGCTGCCGGCTGGAGACCCACACCATCAGCTGGCTACCAGCGTCGCTCCAGGTGAATTGCCGGCGCTGGCGCTCGGAGCCGGGCGTCAACCTCGACCTGGCGACGACCCTGTGCTGGGGCGCTGAGCACGGCCTGTGCCTGTCGCTCTGGGGCCCGTATGAAATTGAGAAGTGCTTGTATGACGATTCGTTGCTGAAGAAGCAGGAACTCGACAGCGGCTGCCTGCGCTACAAGGCCATCGACGCCGCCTGCAAGACGGCCGAGATCAGCAACTGCATCCATACCATCACCGATCTGGTGCTACAGACCGCCAGCATCCGCCTCTGCACGCCCTGCTGGGGCCAGTCGGCCAGCTACTTCATCGCCCAGGCGTGCGTCCATCGGCTGATCGCTCCCGAGCGCACGCACGACTGGCTGCTGGCCCGCCTGGACCTGGCCGACCGGCCGCTGGTCCGCCAGCGGCTGGAAGACGGCAACCCCAACCCCCGGCCCTGGCAGCGCCGCCTGCAAGATTCCCTCCATCAACGCCTCATCGAGAAGCGCCAGCGCTGACTCCTCGCTTTTCCCTTTTCCCCCCGCGCGGCCAGGTCTAAAATACATCGCAGCGAGCGCGGTGCTTCCCGTCCGCGCCTCGACGCGATTCCCTTTCCACCGACCCGAGGTTCGCCATGAATGCCAGACCCCCGGAACGCACGCTGGGCCAGGCGCTGCGCGCCTTCCACGAGGACGAGGACGGCATGGAAGCCTTGCAGGTGGTCATCATCGTCGCCATCGCGGCCGTGGTGCTGGGTCTGCTGAAAATTTTCTGGCCGGAAATCAAGAGCTGGACGCGAGCGGCCGTCAAGAACCTTACCAGTTGGAAGGAGCCTTGATTCACTTGCCGCACGAGGCCGGCGTCGCACTTACTCCGGCCGTCGATCCCCGAAGGCGGTTGGCCTGGCGGGCGGCGTTGCTGGCCCCCGTGCTGCTCGGCCCGCTGTGGGTGCTGACCGCCGGACGGTTGCTGCCTGATCGCCTGCCGGGAACGCTGGCCGGCTTCGTCGCCGTCGCCTTGCTGCTGGCCTGCTCCTGGACGGACCTGCGCTGGCACAAGGTGCCGAACTGGGCGACCTATCCCGCCTTCCTGTGGGCCGTGCTGCTGAATGCCATCGCCACGCTGGAAGGCGGCGCGGACTGGCCCTGGCTGGGGGCCATCGGCCTGGGGCTGAGCCTGGCGGGCGGCGCGGTGTGCTTCACGGTCATGTTCTTCATCTACCGGCTGGCGGGCGGCGGCGCCGGCGACGTGAAGCTCGCTACCGCGCTCGGCACGCTGCTGGGCATCCAGGACGGCATCGGCGCCCTGATCTGCGCTTACCTGTTCGCGGCCGTCACCATGCTTTGCTGGGCCATCTGGACCGTGGGGCCGCTGCACCTGGCCGCTTCCCTGGGCCGCCGCATCGGTTCCTTCCTGCTGCCCTTCTGGGTCGCGCCGCCGAACGCCGAACAGGAACAACTGTTGCATCGCAAAGTGCCCTTGTCGCTCTTCTTCGCCCTGGGGACCGTGCTGATCTGGACCGGCTGGCCGCAATCATGGTGATACGACCAAACCGTTTACGGTTTTGCAGAAAAGGACTGGCTTCCCTCGAAGCTGTGTTCGCCACGGCCATGACGCTGCCCGTCGTTGTTTTCCTGCTTTGGCTCGGGACGAAGGCGTGCATCCGGCTGTTCCACATCATCGGCACGCTGGTCGGTTGGCCGTTCCTTTAACCGCTTGCGGTTTAGCACATGCGCCACTCCGAATACTTCGCCTCGGTGGAACACATCTGGCTGCTCTGGTTGAGCGGCCTGGTGCTGCTCGCCGTGCTGACCTGCCGGGCGCTGCGCGGTTGCCGGTGGAGCGCGTGCCAAAACTTCTTGCTGGCCGAGGAAGAGGGCGCGGCCTATTCGCTGGCCTATGTGATGACCTTTCCGATCTACCTGGCGCTGGTCTGCGGCGTTATCGAGACTTCGCTCATCCTGGTCGTGAAGATCGGCACCGTGTACGCCGCCTATGCCAGCGCGCGGTCGGCCGTGGTCTGGTCGTCGGCCGAACCGGCGAATCAGCGACAGACGCGCGCCGAGCGGGCGATGGTCCACGCCCTGACGCCCTTCGCCAGCTCGAACTCGTTGCATGCCTCACGCGCGGGTGTCGGCGGACAGATGCCGGCCGGCGCGCGGGAATACGCCGAGGCGTATCGGAAGTACGCCCGCAAATCGCAGGATGGTTCCTTCCTGGCGCTGTTCAAGCCGGGCGCGGACTGGAATAGCGGCGGGGGCGGCAGCCTGGAACAGTACCTGATCGCCAAGTATCGTTTTGCGAAGCGCTCCGGCCGGCTGCGGCTCGATCCACCGGGCACGCCGGCCTGGAACGCCGACATCACCGCCACCGTGACCTACGACTATCCGTTCAACATTCTCGGTGTCGGCCGGCTGCTGCGGGAGCC
>JAEUIF010001163.1 GCA_016795185.1 Planctomycetia bacterium
CCGCGGGCCCGATCCTTTATGTGTGGGGGGGTTCCTGCCCGCGCGGGGGGGGTTTTACCCCCGCCGTCGGCACAGGGGGGTTAAAACCCCCGCCGCTCGCCTGGTTCGACTGGTGATCGAGAAAGACGGTTTACCCCTGCACCTGCACATCGTCGCCCTCGACGCGCACCGCATAGCAACTGATCTTGAGGCGCGGGTTGTCGGCCCAGGCGCCGTCGTTGAGGCGGAAGCGCCAGGCGTGCCAGGGGCAGGTCACGATGCCCTTGGCGACGTAGCCGCCCGACAACGACGCCCCCATGTGCGGGCACATGTCATCAATGGCGTAGAACTGCCCGTTGTCGCGGAAGACCGCGATGAGCTTGGTCCCGATCGCCACCGTCTTGCCTTCACCGTCGGCCAGGTCCTGGACCTGGCACACGGTATGAAATTCGGCCATGAGGCACCTTCATCAAACCTGAACTGGACCCGGTTGCACCGGCCTGTCATGATTGTAGCCGGTCGCCCGGGGAAAGCGACCGGGGAGTCCACCGGATGGCCGTCGGCGAAACGCTGGAAATCGAGATGAAGTTCCCGGTCGCCGATCTGGCGGCGTTGCGGGAACGGCTGAAAGCCGTCCAGGCGCGGCGCAAGACCATTCGCCCACTGCAAGAGAGCGATCACTATTTCAACGCCCCGGATCGGGACTTCGCCCAGACCGACGAGGCCCTGCGGCTGCGGCGGATCGGGGCCGCCAACCGCGTCACTTACAAGGGACCGAAGCGCGACAAACTGACGAAGACACGCGCCGAAATCGAGGTGCCCATGGCGCGGGGCGAACAGGCCGCCGCGGATTTTTCCCGCCTGCTGGTGTGCCTCGGTTATCGCCCGGTGCGGGTGGTTTCCAAGCAGCGCCAGGTCTACCATATCCGTAGAAAGTCCTTCGAGGTGGAGGTCTGCCTCGACCGGGTCGACGGCTTGGGGAGCTTCGTCGAGCTGGAAATCGTGGCCGGGGCGGATCGCCTGGACGAGGCCCGGTCGGTGCTGCTTGCCCTGGCTGCGGAACTCGATTTGCCGGCCCCCGAACGCCGCTCCTACCTCCAATTGCTGCTCGAAAAGGAAAAAGCCTCCGGAACATGACGCGATCAAGGATTGCCAGGTGGAACAAGCGTAGGGTCCGCTGTGCGGACCACCACCTGTCGGACCACAGGCTCAACGGTCCGCACAGCGGACCCTACGAGTTGCGCGAAAAGGAAAAAGCCTCCGGAACATGATGCCGCCAGTGGTTGCCACCGTGGAAGGGATCCGCCAGGCCGTGGGCGATGCGCGCCGGCGCGGCCTGACCGTCGGCTTGGTGCCGACGATGGGAGCCTTGCACGCAGGCCATCTCAGCCTGTGTCGCGCGGCCCGCGCCGAGACCGGCTTCGTCGTCGCCACCATCTTCGTCAATCCGACCCAGTTCGGGCCGAACGAGGACTTTGCCCGCTACCCCCGGCAGCTAGAAATTGACCGGGAGTTGTGCGGACAGGCGGGCGTCGATGCGATCTTCGCGCCCGCAGTGCCCACGATGTATCCGGCCAACTTCCATACGTTCGTCGAGGTGCTCGACCTGTCGGCGGGTCTGTGCGGTGCGTCGCGACCGGGGCATTTTCGCGGCGTAACCACGGTGGTGCTCAAGCTGTTCAATATCGTCGGGGCCGACACTGCCTACTTCGGCCAGAAGGACTTTCAACAGGCCCGGCTGATCCGGCAGCTGGTCCACGACCTGAACGTGCCGCTCCAGGTGCAAATTTGCCCCATTGTCCGCGAGTCGGACGGCCTGGCGATGAGTTCCCGCAACCAGTACCTCGACCCCACGCAGCGCCGGCACGCGGTCGCGCTCTACCAGGCGTTACAGGCCGCCCAGCGCACGATTGAAGAGGGCGAGCGCGATCCCGAGGCCATTCGTGGGCTGCTGGTGCGCCGGATCGAGGACACGCCCGGCGCCATCCTCGATTACGCCGCCGTGGTGGATGCCGACCGCTTGCAACCCCTGCCGCGCCTGCACGGGGAAGTGCTGCTCGCCCTGGCGGTGAAATTCGGCGCGACCCGACTGATCGACAACATTCTCGTTCAAGTGCGCGCCGAGCAGCGCCCGATGAAGTAACCCAGCGTCTCCAGCTTGTCCGGCGACCCTCATTCCGTGACCGGTCATGGTTGATTTGCTCTTTGCACCTGAAGTCCGGGAGATGCTCCAGGACAACGACGACGCCGGCATGCGGACGTTCTGCGAGAACCTGCATCCCGCCACCGTCGCCGCCGCCCTGGCCGGCGAATTCGAGGTCGAGGAGGTGTGGCGCTTCCTGCAACACACGAACATCAAGAACCAGGCGGTGATCTTCGAGTACTTCCCCATCGACTGGCAGGTCAAGATGGTGGAAGGCACCGGCCGGCAGGCCATGGCCAAGCTGATCGAGCAGATGTCGCCCGATGACCGGGCAGGATTGATGCGCCGGTTGATGCCGCGCGTGCAGGAAGGGCTGCTGCGCCTGGTGGATGAGGCCAACCGGCGGGACATCGCCCAGCTGGTCAATTATCAGGCGAGCACCGCCGGCGCCCTGATGACCACCGATTACGCCTGGCTGCCCGACAATATCAGCGCCGCGGAGGCACTCGATCGTCTGCGGCTCCAGGCCCCCGACCGAGAAACCATCTACTACATCTTCATTCTCGACGACGACCGCAAACTGAAGGGCGTCGTCACCCTGCGCGACCTGATTCTGGCGCCGCGGCACGCGCTCATTCGCGACTTGATGGAAGAGGACGTGGTCCACGTCCACGTCGGCGACGACCGCCGCAAGGTCGCCCAGGCGATGGCGCGATTCGACCTGCTGGCCATGCCGGTCGTGGACGAGCAGGGCCGCCTGGTCGGCATCGTCACCCACGACGACGCCCTGGACGCCGTCGTCGAGGAAGCAACCGAGGATGTGCATCGCCTGGGGGCCGTCGGCCCACTGGCCGAGAACTACCTCGACGCCAACATCATTACCATCTGGCGCAAACGCGTGGTCTGGCTGGCGGTGCTGTTCATCGCCGAGATGTTCACCTTCACGGCGATGGCCTGGTTCGACGACGCCCTGAAGGCCGTCACGGTGCTGGCCCTGTTCGTGCCGCTGTGCATCTCGACGGGCGGCAATTCCGGTTCGCAGGCCGCCACGCTCATCATCCGGGCGATGGCTCTGGGGCAAGTGACCGTCCAGGACTGGTTCCGGGTGCTGCGGCATGAATTGTTATTGGGCATACTGCTGGGGCTGGCCCTGGGCGCGATCGGCCTGGTCCGCGCCTACTTCTTGACCCCGGACCATGTGCTGGCCAACACCGACGGCAGCCATACCGACCCGTTGCGGCTGGCGCTGGTCATCGGCCAGGCGGTCACGGCCATCTGCATCTGGGGCACGCTCATCGGCTCCATGCTGCCGCTGGTCTTCCGGCGGCTGGGCGTCGATCCCGGCTTCGCTTCCAGCCCGTTCGTCGCGACCTTCGTGGACGTGACCGGCATCGTGATTTACTTTCTGATCGCCAAAGCCTGGCTGCTGTGAGGCCCGGCCGCTGCGGGGCTTGTTTCACCATCAACCCAACCTCCATACCGTCGCGGTGTCATGGTCGATTTGCTCTTTGCACCTGAAGTCCGGGAGATGCTCCAGGACAACGACGACGCCGGCATGCGGACGTTCTGCGAGAACCTGCATCCCGCCACCGTCGCCGCCGCCCTGGCCGGCGAATTCGAGGTCGAGGAGGTGTGGCG
>JAEUIF010001203.1 GCA_016795185.1 Planctomycetia bacterium
CTCCCAGCGCGAGGCCGTGGAACACATTGACGGTCCGCTCCTCATCCTGGCCGGGCCGGGCAGCGGTAAGACGCGCGTCATCACCTGCCGAGTCGCCCACCTGTTGCGGCAGGGCGTCAAACCGTACCACATCCTCGCCATCACCTTCACCAACAAGGCCGCCAGCGAGATGCGCCAGCGCATCGAGGCGCTGGTGCCGGGCAACCGCGTCTGGATTAGTACGTTTCATAGTTTCGGCGCGAAATTGCTCCGCCTCTACGGCGACCGCCTGGAGCTGGACCGCAACTTCACGATCTACGACCAGAACGACCGCAACAAGCTGGTGAAGGCCGCGCTCGAAGCGGCCAACATCGACAACGTCCGCTTCACGCCGGAACGCATCGAGGGCGCCATCAGCCGGGCCAAGAACCAGCTGCTGACGCCGGAAAAGTTCGGCGCGGGAGCCGACGACTTCTTCAAGCAGGTCGTGGGCATGGTTTACCCGCTCTACGAGAAGAAGTTGCGGGCGGCCAACGCGCTCGATTTCGACGACCTGCTGCTCTGGCCGGCCATGGCCCTCAAGCACAACGCCGAGTTGCGCGCCGAGCTGGACGAACGCTTTCGCTACATCCTCATCGACGAGTACCAGGACACCAACCAGGCGCAGTACGTCATCGCCCGGCAGCTGTCGCTGGACCATCAGAACCTGTGCGTCGTGGGCGACGCCGACCAGTCGGTGTACGGGTGGCGCGGCGCGAACATCCGCAACATCCTCGACTTCGAGCGCGACTATCCGGCGGCCCACATCATCAAGCTGGAACGCAACTATCGCAGCACGCAGTCGATCCTGAACGCGGCCGGCCAGCTGATCGCGCACAACAAGCAGCGCAAAGCGAAGAAACTGTACACCGAGAACCCGCCCGGCGAGCCGGTGCGCATCCTGACCTACGAAACCGGGCTGGACGAGGCCGACGGCGTGGCCCGCCGCATCCGTGATGCCGTCGCCGACGGCAAGCGGAACTACCGCGACTTCGCCCTGTTCCTGCGGATGAACGCCCTGTCGCGGGCGCTGGAAACCGCGTTCCTCAAGCAGCGGATCCCCTTCCAGATCGTGCGCGGGCTGGCCTTCTTCGAGCGCAAGGAAAACCGCGACGTGGTCGCCTACCTGCGCCTGCTGCTCAACCCGCGCGACGATCTGTCGTTCCTGCGCGCCGTCAACGAACCGGCGCGGGGCATCGGCAAGGTGTCGCTGGAGCACTTGCAGAGCTACGCCGAACCGCGCGAGTTGAGCTTGCTGTCGGCCGCCGAGCAGGTCGCCCACATCCCGGCCATCAAGGGCAAGGCGGCGACGGGCCTGCGCGGCTTTGCCGAACTGATCCGCGCCCTGACGGAAACCATCGAACTGCCGGCCGACGAGGTCATTCGCCAGGTGCTGGACCGTTCGGGCTATCGCCGCATGTTGCAAAACAGCACCGATCCGGAGGACCAGGAACGGCTGGCCAACATCGAGGAACTCATCACCGCCGCCAAGCAGTTCATGGCCGAGGACGACAGCCGGACCATCGGCGACTTCCTCGAAAGCATCACCCTGGCCAGCGACCAGGACGCCTGGGACGAGCACCAGGACAAGGTCTCGGTGATGACGCTGCATGCCGCGAAGGGCCTGGAGTTTCCCGTCGTCTACATGCTCGCCGTGGAGGAAGGCATCCTGCCGCACGAGCGCAGCCGGATGAAGAACGAGGAACTCGAAGAGGAGCGGCGTTTGACCTTCGTCGGCATGACGCGCGCCAAGGAGGAGTTGTACCTGTCGCACGCCCGCGTTCGCGAATTCCGCGGCAGCGCCATGTACGCCATGCCCAGCTCGTTCCTGAGCGAACTGCCGCAGGAGGGCGTCGAGTACGTCGATCAGTCGCGCATCAGCCGGGAAGGCTCTGCCATCAACCAGTGGCGCTCGGGCCACGAGGCCGCGGATGAAGGCTGGGACGACGCCGGCGTCCCGCCGCGCCGCCTCGACGAACCGCCGTCGCCCGCACCGACCGCGCCGGGCGATGCCGTCGCCTACCAGCCCGGCATGCTGGTCAAGCACATCAGCTATGGCGTCGGCCAGGTGACGAACGTGACGGGGTACGGCCCATCGCGCAAGGTGAAGATCAAGTTCCCGTCCTACGGCGAGAAGACCTTCATCGCCGACAAGGTCAAGCTGACGGTTGTCCACGTGAAATGAATTGGTAGATTTTTCTGTGCGAGGAGGAAAGATAGGCGCGTATCGTTCGTTGGCCCCGTTTTGAACGCAAGGACTTCGACATCAATCAGGGCGGGGCGCAGAATTCAGCCCCGTTCACGGGGCTTTCCGCGAAGCGGTGTAGGCCCGTCGTTTACGGCGGGTTTTGAGGAAGCGGCGAAGGCTCAAGCCGAACTGCGAGAAGCCCCGTGAACGGGGCTGCATGGACGACTCCGTATTTCCTACCCGGCCTGCAAGGCCGGGCCTACACCGCTGCGCGGGAAGCCCCGTGAACGGGGCTTTCGCCAGTCGCCCAGGCTGAGCGATGCGACTGGGCGAACGAAAGACGCGGCTGTCCTCCATTGCAATTTTCAGCACCTTCACTCATGAGGCGCAGCCATGTTCCGCATCAGCGCATTTTCCGACGAAATTGACCCCGATCCGCAGAAGCAAATCGACGTGCTCAACCAGTGCGGCGTGCAGCACATCGAGTTCCGCTCGATCCTCAAGACCAACGTGCTCGACCTCACGGATCAGCAGATCGGCGAGTTCAAGTTGCTGCTGAAGAAGCATGGCATCACGCTCAGCGCCATTGGCTCGCCCATCGGCAAGATCAAGATCACCGATCCGTTCGAGCCGCACCTGAAGCGGTTCCAGCGGGCCATCGAGCTGTGCAAGGTCTTCGAGACGCCGAACATCCGTGTCTTCAGCTACTACCCGGCCGAGGGCGAGACCGATGCCGACTGGCCGAAGCACCGCGACGAGGTGCATCGTCGCGTGGGGGCAACGGTCAAGCTGGCCGAGCAGGCCGGCGTGCGCCTGGTTCACGAGAACGAGCACCGCATCTACGGCGACTCCCCCGACCGCGTCGTGGACCTGCTGACGCATTTCGCCGGCAAGCACTTCGGCGCCGTCTACGACCCGGCCAACTACGTCTACTGCGGCTACGACCCCATCGAGGGCTGGGAGCGGACGAAGGACAAAACCGTCCACTTTCACATCAAGGACTGGATCAAGGACGAACCGCACGGCCGCATGGCGGGCGAAGGGCACGGCCAGATTCCCACCGTCATCGCTGACGCGGTAAAGCGCGGCTACGACGGCTTCGCCACGATGGAACCGCACCTGCTCGGCGGCGGGCCGACCGGCGGCGTCACCGGGCCGGAATTGTTCCCCAAGGCGGTCGCCGCTT
>JAEUIF010001237.1 GCA_016795185.1 Planctomycetia bacterium
TGCGCGCTGCCGGCAAGGACGATGAAGCCACGTCGCAGCAGTTTCAGACCATCTGGGCGGCCGAACGGCCGGCACTCGATGCCCTGGCCGACAGCTTCGCGCTGGGCAATGCCGACGCCGCCCGGTTGCTGGCGGATGCCCGCGATACGGCCCTGCGGCCCGGCGAGGTGCCCGCGCTCTTCAAGGACAAGCAACTGCCCGGTTTCTTCCGGGCCAACCTGGCGCTGGCTTACGCGAAGTCGCTGACGGATCGCAAGGTGTACGAGGAAGCGCTCCAAGCCTTGCAGACCATTCGTCCCGAGGACGTGGTCGATCCGGCGGGCTACTTCTTCCACAAAGCGCTGGCCGAGTTCAGCCTGGGCCGCAAGGCCGAAGCGCAAAAGACGATTGCCAAGCTGACCGACGTGGTCGATGCCCCCGACCGCTATCAGCAGCTAGCCGTGCTGATGAAGCTCAACATGGACGGTTGGAAGAACCGCGACCTGGCCGACGCCACGCGGCGGATGCAGAACGTGGGCCGCCGGCTCGACCTGGCCCGCGGCGGCCCGGAGACGCAACGGCAGCAGCGCGAGATCGTGCGAATTCTCGATGAACTGATCGAACAGCACGAGCCGCACGGACCAGTCGGCCCAGTGCCGCCTGGACCTCCGGGACCGAACGAACCCCACGAACCGGGACCAGGGCCAGTCGGACCTCCCGGCCCGGGTGAGCCTCCGGTGCGTCCCGGCGGCAACGCCAACCAGAGTGGGCCGGGGAACGTGGACAACATCCAGCTGGCCAAGATCATCGGCAACTGGGGCAAGCTGCCGGAGAAGGAACGGGCGCAGATCATCGTCTCCATGACCCGCCACATGCCGCCGCAATATCGGCAGGCCATCGAGGAGTATTTCCGCCGCTGCGGGCAGATGCCGTAACGGTCGCCGCTTGCGGCTTCGCACGCCGTACTTTACTACTCCATCGGGGGTCGTCAGCCTTGCTGCCGACCCCCGATTTGCTTGATTTTTTTCATTGCTGCAAGATGTTGACAAGCTTTATTCATCTCGCCAGCATGCCGGCATGAAACGCATGTCGATGCGAAAGTTCTGCCAGGTCGTCGGCCGCGTGCTCGACACGCTGCCCGCGCCGCTCCGGCGCTTTCTCGACAACGTCGTCGTCGACGTCGAGGAGGAACCGGACCTCCAAACCCTGCGCGACATGGATTTCACCGAGGAAGAGATCGCGGCGGGGGAAACGATCTATGGTCTGTTCTCGCCCTTGCCGTTGCCGGACCCGGTGGGCATGGATTTCGACGACCCGCCGCACCGCATCATCATTTACAAGTGGCCGCTGGAGGACGATTTTCCGGATCGTAAAGAGCTGCTCATGGAAATCCGCAAGACCGTGATGCACGAACTAGCTCACCACTTCGGCTACACCGATGACGACCTCGAAAAGTTCGACGATAATCCTGACCCGTTCGGCGACAATTTGCAGCTGGACGAATAAGCAGTTGCCAACCCAGTCCCGCTGGACAAATCGGTCGAAAATACGTACAATTTCTCATCAAATACAGGGTGAGCGCCTGGCCCGATCTGGTTCGCGTTCCCATCAGCGACGATCGGCACGTCAACAGCGCTGTTGTCCAGGCCACCCGGAAATCGCTCCAGGAGGTCTGTTTGACGACCGCGACGTTGCAGGAACCCGCCACGGGTTTCCAGAGTTTAGAGCTTTCACCTTCGGTCCAGGCTGCCCTGAATCGCGCTCAGTACCACCAGCCGACACCCATTCAGGCCGCCGTGATCCCGCACGCCCTCACCGGGCGCGACGTGATCGGGCAGGCGCAGACCGGCACTGGCAAGACCGCCGCTTTCCTGCTGCCGTTTCTGAACAGCTGGCAAGACACCAACGAACCGGGACCGCAAGCCGTGGTGCTGGCGCCGACGCGCGAACTGGTCGTGCAGGTGACGCAGGAAGCCCTCAAGCTGGCGCCGAGCAAGCACTTTCGCGCCCTGGCCGTCTACGGCGGGCAACGTTTCGGCGAACAGCTGCGCGCCTTGAAGAAGGGCGTCAACCTGGTCGTCGGCACGCCGGGCCGGGTGCTCGACCACCTCGGTCGGGGCACGCTGGTGCTGGGTCGCGTCCGCTACGCGGTGCTGGACGAGGCCGACCGCATGCTCGACATCGGCTTTCGGCCCGACATCGAGCGCATCCTGCGCCACTGCCCGCAGCAACGGCAGACGCTGCTGCTCTCGGCCACGCTGCCCGGCCCGGTGCTGCGCCTGGCCCAGCGCTATATGCACGAACCGCATCACATCAACCTGTCGCCCGAACGCCCGACGGTGCATACCATCCGGCAGTCGTACATCACGGTCGATGAGGACCGCAAGTTCGACCTGCTGGTCCGGGTGCTCGACCGCGAAAATCCCCGCCAGTGCATCATCTTCTGCCAGCGCAAGCGCGACGCCGACCGGCTCTACCGCACCCTGCGCGAGCAGCGCAAACGCGTGTCCACGATGCACGGCGACCTGGCGCAGCCATTGCGCGACCGCATCATGCAGTATTTCCGCGACGGCAAGATCGTCTGCCTGGTCGCCACCGACGTGGTCGGCCGGGGCATCGACGTGACCGGCATCTCGCACATCATCAATTACGACCTGCCGGAAGACGCCGACAACTACGTCCACCGCATCGGCCGCACCGGCCGCATGGGCAAGGACGGTGTGGCCATCTCCTTCGTCACTCCCGAGGAAGGCGAACGCCTGACGCAGATCGAAGTCTGCGTCAACAGCCTGATTCGGCAGGACCAGATCGAGGGCTTCGAGTCGTTCCGGCCGCGGATCAAGGTCGAGACGCCGGAAGCGCCGAAGAAGGCGGTCCCGGTCTTCGGCCGCCCCGTGCGACGCTACTCGAACCGGCTGTAGCCTGCGGTCAATTTGTAATACCAGCGCAGGCGGCGAACAATTCGCCGCCTGTTTGCTTGTACGTCGGGCTTTCCAGCCCGACTGTATTGCCGGCGCTGTGCAGCTGTCACCAAGCAATTGCCACGAAAGCTCATCGCCGGCGCGACTGTCGGGCTGGAAAGCCCGACGTACAAGCAGTTATCCAAATTTCCGCAATCTTCTACTCCTCGCAGCGAATAACCGAAGTGGGTTTCCCGGCTGCTTGCCCAGCAGTTGCAGCGACCGTACACTGGTGAACGCGCACGTCTAGCTTCCTGCGAGAACGACTCACATGCGGCTGCTCACCGACTGCCTCCAGTGGTTCCGCATCACCTTTTCCTGGTCGAACAGCTGGCAGTCCTGGAAGGAACGGCTCGGCACGCTCGGCGTATTGCTGCTGGCGGTCGGGCTGTTCTGGCTCCGGTCCCGGCTGACGCCGGCGCAGCAGGTGGTGGCCTGGTTGCTGCTGGCCGTCCTGCTGGCAGCGCTGATGCGCCGCGGCTGGCTCAAGCTCTTCGGCCCCGTTCTCTTCTACGACATGGTGCGGGTGTCCCGCCGCAGCCGGTATTTTATCTTCCGCGCGCTCTATGTGACCGGCCTGTTGCTCATCCTGTCCTGGGTCTGGCTGGTCTGGCGCTGGGACTACAATTACATGCAGGGCGGCAACGCCATCCGCATGATGGCCGCCTTCGCGGAAGTCCTGTTCTATACCTTCATGATCGTGCAACTCTCGCTGTCGGCGATCCTGACGCCCGCCTACGTGGCCGGCTCCATCGCCGAGGAGAAGGACCGCAAGACCCTCGAATTTCTCCTGGCCACCGACCTGCGCAACCGCGAAATCGTCCTGAGCAAGCTGGCGGCCCGCATCGCCAACCTGATGATGATCGTGCTGGCGGGCTTGCCGGTGCTGGCCTTTCTGCAATTCTTCGGCGGCATCGATCCGGACCTGCTGCTCGCCAGCTTCGCCGCCACGGTGCTCATCATCCTGAGCCTGGCGGGCGTGAGCATGCTCTGCTCGGTCCACTCGAAGAAGCCGCGCGACGCCATCATCCTGACCTACTTGCTGGTCGTGGCCTATCACTGTGTCGCCTTTCTGGCCTTTGTGTTCGGCGCCTGGCTGGGTAAGGAGTTTCCCGGCCTGCTCGATATCGGCATCAACGTGCCCTGGCTGGGGACGGCGGACGAACCGTATCAGCTGACGCTGATGGCTCCATTCAATGCCCTGAACGCCGGCAACCTGCCGCTGGCGCTGGGCCAGATCGGCATGGGCCTGGATCGCGGGCAGTTGCTGTCGGACCTGTTGCCGGACATGTTGCGCGACTTCGCCATTTTTCACGGGCTGATCGCCCTGACGACGACCGTTCTAGCCGTGCTGCGCTTGCGGCGCGTGGCCCTGAAGGAGACCTACGGCGAAAACCAAAAGCTGGCGCTGCACTGGCGCATTTTCGGGCGGCCCGGTGTCGGCAACCAGCCGATGCTCTGGAAAGAAATCTTCGCCGAGCCGGGGCTGCGCTTCCGCTGGCTGGGGAAGATCATGCTCGGCATCCTGGTCCTCCTGAGCTTCTTGCCGATCTGCTTCATCTTCCTGGAGTTTTATCGCTCCGCCGCGTGGATGAACGGCGTCAACTACAACTGGCGCCGGGAGCAATTCCATGAAGCAATGAACGTCTTCGTGCGTTCGGTGGGCACCATCGTGGCCTCACTGGGGCTGCTGGCCGTGGCCGTGCGCGCCGCCGGCAGCCTATCCGGCGAACGCGACAAGCAAACGCTCGACGGCCTGCTGACCTCGCCGCTGGACGCCTCGACCATCCTGTTCGCCAAGTGGGCGGGCAGCATTGCCAGTATCCGCTGGCTCTGGGTCTGGCTGGGCGGCATCTGGCTGGTGGGCCTGATCGGCCAGGGCTTGCACGTCCTGGCGGTGCCGTTCGTCCTGGCTGCCTGGCTGGTGTACGCCGGGGTGTTCGCCGCCATCGGCCTGTGGTACTCGCTGGTTTGCCGGACTACGCTGCGGGCAACCATGTGGACCCTGCTGACCACCGTCTTCGTCGGCGGCGGGCACTGGGTCGTCTGGCTGTTCTGCTGCCTGCTGCCGATGGAAATGTCGCGCAGCTACGGCGGCAACGACCTCGAGTACCTCGCCAAGTTCGGCGCGGGGCAGACGCCGCCCGCCGTGCTGGTCTTCCTGTCCTTCTACGAAGGCGACTTCAAGCACACCTACCGCATGGATGATGAGATCGAGTTGATTGGTTTTTCGATCCTCGGCCTGGGCACCTGGACGATGGCGGGACTGGTCCTGGGCACGCTGCTGCATCACCGCTTCCGCGAAATGACGCTGCGCGACGACTCGCGCCGCCCCGAGCGCTGGTACACGTCGCAGTCCGCGCCGTTCACACTGGCCACACCAGCCGCGCCCCCCGCGACCCCCATACTTGAAGCGGTTCCCGTGCTGGACGAGTGGCAGCCCGACCATGGCCCAACGACCCACATCCAGGCGAGCCGGGAGCCACAACGGCCGGACTGAATGCACTGCCACTCAGGTTGCTGCCGCTCCCGGCTCGGCTCACTTCGCTGGGCAATCGCCCTCTCACCTCGCAACCTCTCTCGCGCGGCGGTGTTGTAATTCCAGCCGCGCAGCCGATCCGCCCGTCCTTGGCGCTTGATCCCGCCGAAGCGTGTGCGATAATCGGCTTCCGGCCCGTAAGGTGCGTGCCCCCCAACCTGCCCCGATGAAGGAAATCCCATGCGATCCCGCCATCCCGCACTCTGCTTGTGTCTTCTGCTGGCCTGCGTGACGTTCGCCATTGAACCGACCGCCGGCGCTGCCGACTGGACCCGCTTCCGCGGCCCCAACGGCACCGGCGTCGCCGCCGACAAGAACGTGCCCGTGCAGTGGAACGACCAGAACATCCTCTGGAAAGTCGTCCTGCCGGGCGGCGGCAACTCGTCGCCGATCATCTACGGCGATAAGCTGTTCATCCAGTCGGCGGACGCCAAGAGCCGCATGCTGCTGTGCATCGATGTGAAGGACGGCAAGATTATCTGGAACAAGTCGGTGCCCGGCGGCACGGCCAAGACGCACGCCAAGAGCAGCCTGGCGTCGTCCACGCCCGCCACCGACGGTGAGCGCGTCTACTGCTACTTCTGGGACGGCAAGGACGTCTCCGTGTCGGCCTTCGACTTCAAGGGCAACCCGGTCTGGCATCGCGTGCTGGGTGCATTTGAGAGTCAGCACGGCGCGGGCGCTTCGCCGATGCTGGTGGACGGCAAGGTCATCGTCAACAACGACCAGGACGGCAAGTCCGAATTGATCGCGCTCGACGCCAAGACCGGCCAGCCGGCCTGGCAGGTGCCGCGTCCGCCCTTCCGGGCCTGCTACTCGACGCCGTTCGTCCTCGAAAAGAACGGCAAGACCGAACTGATCGTGGTGAGCACGGCGGGCGTCACCAGCTACAACCCGAAGACCGGCGGGCAGAACTGGAACTGGGAATGGAAATTCGACGGCATGGCGCTGCGCACCGTCGGCTCGGCCGTGGCGGCCAATGGCATCATCTTCGCCGGCAGCGGCGACGGCTCGGGCGCGCGCCACATGGTCGCGGTACGCGACGACGGCAAGGGCCTGGTCTGGCAGGAAAAGAAGGTCATGCCCTACGTGCCCTGCATGCTGACCCAGGGCGAGCACCTCTACTACGTCAACGACCGCGGCATCGCGGGCTGCCTGGACGGCAAGACCGGCAAGGAAGTCTGGAGCCAGCGCCTGCCCGGCACCGGCGTCTTCGCCTCGCCGGTGCTGATCGACGGAAAAATTTACGCTTCCAGCGAGGACGGCAGCGTGACCGTCTACGAGGCGGCTCCGGCCTTCAAGCAGCTGGCGAAGAACTCCATCCCCGAACCCATCCTGGCCAGCCCCGCCGTGGCCAACGACCGGCTCTACATTCGCGGCAAGACCACGCTTTATTGCATCGGCAAGAAGTAAGCGGTGAACTGCCATCCAGAGCACCACGGCCCGCCGGAAGACTGCGTTCCCGGCGGGCCGTCCTGTTTCCAGGCTAATTTTCAGGAAGCCGGCGATTTTTCTCGACCGCGCGCCGCGGCGCATCGTATAGCCAAGGAATAGGCGGCGCGCGGGCAGCGCCGGGGTGCCCCCAGCGGGTTCCTGGGACTGGGTCGGCCAGGTTGGCCCGCCGCGCCGTGTGTCCTCAGAATCATCGGGAGGGGTGCTGATGGGCTTTGCACAGGACTGGACCAACGCCAAGAAGAACTTCGAGAACAAGACCAAGCAAAAGAAACCTAGCGAGAAGGTGCTGGGCGTCTTTCGCAAGTCCTCCGGACTGGAAAAAGCCACCCAGGCGCTCGACAATGCGCTGAATAAGTGCGATCTCGCCGACATGGACCGGGCCGCCAAGGGATATGCGACGGCTTCCAGTGCCTATCAGGACTTGCTCTCCCGCACCGATTC
>JAEUIF010001240.1 GCA_016795185.1 Planctomycetia bacterium
TGTCTTGCGTCCGCACTAGGCGTTAATTCGCGATGGTCGCTGCGGCAAGATCGAGTTTGCCAAATCGTGGTACGGTCGTTCAAGTGCAGTCAGGTGAAGACCAGCAATTGGCACGGAATGGCAAGACATTGGAGTTGTCACGCCTCCATGCCTCACGGATTATTTGGCCCGGAGGATAGTCGAGCGATGACTACCGCTCGGGCGGCTCCGGTTTGACCGGACAGCGAACAGTTCGCCCCCAACAATCAAGGACCGATGCATCATGGCACAGCGAATCGTCATTCTGGCCGATCCGGGCATCGACGGGGCCTTTGCCATCGCCCTGGCCCTGGCCGATCCGGACCTCGAACTGCTTGGCCTGGGTGCCAACGCCGGCAACGTGCCTGCCGAGAAGGCCACCGAGAACGTGCAGATCGTCGTCGAGCAGCTGGACCCAGCGCGCTGGCCGCGCCTCGGTGCTGCCCTGCCGTCCGAGTACGATGTGGACGGTCAGAACCTGCACGGCCGCGGTGGGCTGGGCGGCGTCGAGTTTCCCGTGGCCAAGCTGCACCATCCGCTGCCGGCCGACAAGCTGGTGGTCGATCTGGTCCGTCAGTATCCGCGCGAGATCACCATCGTCGTGCTCGGGCCGCTGACGGGGCTAGCCGCCGCGCTCGATCGCGATCCGGAACTGCCCCGGCTGGTGGACCGTGTCATCTGCCTGGGCGGTTCCTGGCACGAGCCGGGCAACGCCAGCGCGGTCGCCGAGTTCCACTTCTATTGCGACCCGCTCGCCGCCCGCAAGGTGCTGCGCTCCGGGGCTGCCCTGACGCTGATCCCGCTGGACGTTTCGCGCAAAGTGCTGTTCTCGCCGACCGACCTGCTGGAACTCCCCGCGCCCGAGTCCCGTACCTGTCAATTTCTGCGGCAAATCGTGCCGTGCGGCATCCGCTCCACCTCGAACCTCTACGGCATCGAAGGCTTCCACCTCAAGGATGTGCTAGGCATCGCCGCCGTGTCGCTGCGTGGGGCGCTCAGCACCCGCCCCATGCACGTGGACGTGGAGACGCGCGGCGAGTTGACGCGCGGCATGAGCGTGGTGGATGCCCGGCCCCAGACGCGGGCGCCGTCGAACGTCGAACTGGCGGTCGGCGTGGACGTGGCGGCGGTGCGCGACTACATCGGCCGCACGTTGCGGCGGACCGAGTGAGTCCGGGAAGGCTGGGCGGCGAAGCTGTGCCGGAGCCCAATTCACGAGCGGTGAAGGTCGAGCGGTCGGCCTTGACAGCGCGCGACACTTGAGCTATTCCCCTCCCTCCTTCTGATTGCGCGAAAACGCTAACGGACTCAGGGACCGATCCATGAATGCGACGGACCGCTACCCCTGCACGGCGCGCCGGCTTGCCCTGGTGCTGGCGGCTTGCTTGATCGGCGCGACGGTCAGCCTGGCCCAAACCGCCGCGGTCATGCCCACCGTGGTCGATGTGATCCCGTCAGGCAACCAGCAAGTGCCCACGCAGCGGATCATGGCCACGCTCAACACCCGGCCCGGCCAGGAGTACAACCAGGCCGTCGTCGACAACGACGTGCGCGAGCTGTACAAGAACCCGGCCATCAAGGAAGTGCAGGTCCGGCTGGCCGAGACCGGCCCCGGCAAGGTCGTCGTCTACTTCCAGGTGACCGAGCACGCCAACCGCATCCAGGAAGTGCTCTATCCGGGCGCCAAGCATATTTCCAAGGAAGACCTGGAATCCCTGACCGGCTTGCGCAAGGGCATGGTGCTGAATCCCGTGGCCGTGCAGGTCGGCCGGCAGGCGATCCTCCGCAAGTACACGCAGGAAAAGGGCCGGCTCTTCACCAGCGTGGACATTCTGGAAGGCGACAAGCCCGGCGACACCCGCGTCGTCTACAGCGTTTGCGAAGGCGACACGGTCAAGGTCTCGGCCATCGAGTTCACCGGCATCGAGTTCGTGTCCGAGGGCCGGCTGCGCACCCTGCTGGTCTCGTCGAAGACCTTCCTCGGCATCGGCGGCGAATACAACCCAATGATGGTCGAAGCCGACGTGGGCAAGTTGATCGAATACTACAAGAGCTACGGCTTCCATGACGTGCGCGTGTCCCGCGAGCTGATCTGGGACCAAGGCGCCAGCCGGGCCAAGCTGGTCTTCCACGTGCAGGAAGGCCGGCGCTACCGCTTCGGCAATATCCAGGTGGACGGCCCGAAGGACCTGCCCACCGACCAAATGATCGCCCTGTGCGCCGCCCGCGAAGGCAACCACTACAACGAGAACGAGGTCAAGCGTGACCAGGAAATCTTCAAGGCCATGCGCGGCTACGAGGGCATCAACGCCGTCGTCAACCGCGACCTGACCTTCAAGGACAACGGCGAGGTCAACGTCCGTTACGAAGTGATCGAACGGCCGGTAAACACGGTCGGCCAGGTCATCGTCATCGGCAACACCACCACCAAGCAGAACGTCATCCTCCGCCAGGTGCCGCTCTACCCGGGCCAAATCCTGAGCTACCCGGACCTGCGCGTAGCCGAGCGCAACCTGGGGCGGCTGAACATCTTCGAGGCCGACGGCGAGAAGGGCATCCGGCCGACGGTGGAAGTGCTCGACCCCGACGGCCCGAATCCGGTCAAGGACATCCTCGTCAGTGTCCAGGAAACCCGCACCGGCAGCCTGCTGCTCGGCCTGGGCGTCAACAGCGACGCCGGCCTGTCCGGCAGTATCGTGCTCAACGAGCGCAACTTCGACATCCTGCGGCCGCCGACCAGCCTGGACGACCTGCTGAGCGGCCGGGCCTTCCGCGGCGCGGGCCAGGAATTCCGGCTGGAAGCGGTGCCGGGCACCGTCGTGCAGCGCTACACGGCTAGCTGGCGCGAACCGTTCCTGTTCGATACGCCCTTCAGCCTGGGCGTCAGCGGCTACTACTATACGCGCATCTTCGACGAATACTACGAGACGCGCCTGGGCGGGCGCGTGACCGTGGGCCGGCGCTTGAACGACTACTGGACCGTGACCGGCGGCGTGCGCGCCGAAAGCGTCGAGGTGCTGAACATCCCGTTCTTCGCCCCGGCGCAGATCTACGACGCTGCCGGCGACAACTTCCTGCTGGGCCTGCGGGCGGGCCTGACCCGCGACAGCCGCGATTCCTTCCTGCGGCCGACCGAGGGCAGCCTGGTCGAACTGGGTTACGAGCAGTGCTTCGGCACCTTCGACTTCCCGGTGCTGACGGCGGAACTGAACAAGTTCTGGACAGTCTATCAACGGGCCGACGGCAGCGGTCGCTGGGTGGTGGCGGGCCGCAGCCACGTCGGCTGGGCGGGTGACGACGCGCCGGTGTTCGAGCGCTTCTACGCCGGCGGTTTCCGCAGCATGCGCGGCTTCGAGTTCCGCGGCGTCGGTCCGAACGTCAACGGCTTCATGATCGGCGGCAACTTCCAGTGGCTCAACAGCGTCGAACTGCAAGTGCCGATCCTGGCCAACGACCAGCTCTACGCCGTCGCCTTCTGCGATTCGGGCACCGTGGATACCGACGTCACCCTGGACAACTACCGTGTCACGGCGGGCGCCGGCCTGCGGATCGTGGTGCCCATGCTCGGCCCGGTGCCGATCGCCCTCGACTTCGGCTTCCCGATCGTCAAGGCCGACACGGACCGCAAGCAGACGTTCAGCTTCTGGGTCGGCTTCTTCAACTGAGCCGCAACGTAAAGCCACGCAGCCCACGGGAGCAATACCCGTGGGCTGTTTTCATTGGCGAGGTGAGTCTATTCCAAAAGTACTTCGGCGGCGTTTCGTACCTGCATCCCCGCCGCCGCGAACCGCGCGTAGGCCGCTTCGCCCTGTTCGGTGAAATCCACCGCTCCCGGCACCACCACGGGCGAAGCACAGTCGGCCAGCAGCGTGACTTTGCGCGTCAGGGAGGCATCGCGCTCGCGCATCGCCGCCAGCAAGTCCTCGACCGTCCAGACGACACAGTGGCTTTTGGCTTGCCCGGCGATGACGATGCGGTCGAACGTCAGCAGGTGTTCAATCAGGGCATCGTTCCGCATACCGAGCGGCCGTCCATCGGCGTCTTCGCGCACCTCGGGCCGCAACGCCGAATAACTTTCGACCAGCGGGTGGCTGCCCTTCTGCTCGTAGCGCGTCTGAGTATGACGGGCCTGGGCATGGAAGAAGCACGCCTCCTCGATGGCCGACACCAGCGCATGGCCGATACCGCCCAGCAGCGCGTGGTACGGCCAGACCATCAACTGATACTTGCCGCCCGCCGCGAGCTGGCGGCAGTAGTGCAACAGGTGACGCTGCAACGCGCCGGGCGCCAGGCCCAGGCTGGCCGCCGTGCGTGGATCAGCCTGCCAGCGGCCGGTTTCCACGTCTTCCAGCGAAACAGCGGTCAAGGGCGAAGGATGTTGCCCCGCGTCGTCGATCAGGAACAGCGGATGGAAGATTTGCAGGACGCTGTGCGTATCGAGCGTGGCCACGATTTCCGTGATGTGGCCGAGGTTGCCGTAGATGAACGCGCACAGCCGCCGGCAGTCTCCGATCGGCCCGCGTTCGCCTTCGCCGCCCACGTACAGCTCGAAGCCGGGAATGCAGAAAGTATTCTGGCAGTCGATCAGCAACAAACAGGTGCGCGGTTCGTCGTTGGCGGCGGGTTGGATGCCATGCCGCGCAGTCCAGTCGGCCGCAGCCAACGCTCGTTGCAGATAGGGCACGCGCCAGACCTCGCCCACGCGCTGCGGGTCGAAATGCGGCGGCAGCGGCAATCGGTTGTCATTCCGCGCGGCGGTCATGTAAGGTGTCCCTGGATGAGTCCGACGTTGGGCAGGGGAAAGGAGCAAGCAGCATGAGCCGCCGCGCCGTGGACGATGATGACGACTACGCCGACAACGAGGGCGAAGGCGAGCCGCTTGTGCCCTGCCCCTATTGCCAGCGCGAGATCCTCGAAGACGTGGCGGCGTGCCCCTATTGCGGCAATTACATTTCGTCGGAGGACGCGCCGCCCAGCCGCAAGCCCTGGTGGATCATTATCGGGGCGCTGCTGTGCCTTTACGCGGTCTATCGTTGGATCGTCGGCTAAGAAAACGCCGCTGGCGGTTTCGCAATGTTTGGTGCGAAGCCGCCAGCGGCCGGGACTCTGCGCGATCTGTTCGACTACTTGCCGGCCTTGGCCTTCTTCAAGCCATCGGTGGCTTGCGGGTTACCGGGCATGATTTGCAGCGCCGCCTCGAACTCCTTCGCCGCGGCGGCGAACTTCTTGGCGGCCAGCAGCCGGTTGCCATTTCCAAGCCGGTCCTGGAAGTTAGCGTTGCGCAGACCCGCCGTCGCCTTGGGATCGTTCGGCACCAACTTCAGCACTTCGCGGTAGGCGGCGGCGGCGGCATCCCAGTTCTGCTGCTGCTCGGCGGCGGCAGCCGATTGGAAGAACTTGGCGGCTTCCGCCTGCGGATTCGGCTTGGGCGGAATCTTGGAGGCTTCCAGCGCCTTTTGGGCCTGCGCGAGCGCTTGCATGGCCGTTGGCTCGTTCGGGATGCCCTTCAGCGCCTCGCTAAACGCCTTCACTGCTTCGTCGTAGCGCTTGGACGCCATCGCCTTCTGTCCAACGGCCATCGCTTGCTTGAACTCCGCCAAACGCTTCTGCTCGTCGGCCTTGGCCTTGGCAGCGGCGTTCTGTGCATCCTGGCGCAGCTTTTCCGCTTGCTGACGCAGCGCCGCGGCTTCCTTGTCGCCGGGCACCAGTTTGTCGGCTTCCGCGAGCAGAGCGAGAGCATCGTCGAAGCGCTTCAGGGTGAGTGCCTGCCGGGCCTTGGCGATCAGGGCGTCTTGCTGGTCCTGTTTTGCTTTGGCGGCGGCGTTCTGAGCATCCTGCCGGGCCTTCTCGACCTGAAGACGCAACGCGGCGGCGTCCTTGTCACCCGGAATCACCTTGTCTGCCTCGGCGAGCAGGGCGACGGCATCATCCAGGCGCTTCAGCGTCATGGCCTGGCGCGCCTTGGCCAGCAGGGCATTGTGCTGGCCTTCGCGCTTCTTCGCGGCGTCGGCGTCGGCCTTCGCCGCGCTCTCGGCTTTTTGCAGGTCTTGCAAGGCACGCAACACGTCCGGGTCCTTCGGCGATAGCTTGGCGGCCGCGCCGAACGCCTTACCGGCCGAAGCGAAATCCTTGGCGGCCAAAGCGGTACGACCCTGCTTGACGAGCCGGTCCACTTCCGCGTCCTTGCCGGCCAGGTCGAGTTGGTCCTTCCGAGCCTTTTCGGCGTCCTTGAGCAAGGCCACGGTCGCCTGATCCGTGGGCAGCAGGGCCTGTGCCTTTTGCAAGAGCTTGATGGCGTCGTCGAACTTCTTGGCCGCCAGCAGTTGCCGGGCTTCCAGCAACAGCTTTTGATGCTCGGCGGCGCGTTTCTTGTCGTCTTCCTTGGTCTTGGCTTCGAGGTCGGCGGCGTTGCGGGCCTTTTCGATGCTTTTCAGCAGCGCTGCGGCCTCGGCATCGTTCGGCTTGAGCTTCAGTGCTTCGTTGGCCGACGCCAGCGCGCCGGAAAAGTCCTTGGCCTTGAGCCGGGCTTCGCCGTCGTTCACCAGCTTCTGGACCTTGGCGGCGAGTTCCTTTTCCAGCTTGGCGGTGTCGCCGGCCGAGCGGGCATTGGCCACGTCCTTGAGCAGCGCCAGCGCTTCGGCATCGCCCGGCTTCAGCTTCAAGGCTTCCTGGGCGGCGCTTTCGGCTGCGGGCAGGTTCTTGGCCTTCAACTTGGCCTGGCCGTCGGTGAGCAGCTTCTTGACGCGCGCTAGCTTTTCCTGCTCGCCCTTGAGCCGGGCGGCCTCGGCGGCGGCGTCGTCGCGGGCGTCCTCGGCCTTGTCGAGCGCGGCCAGCACATCGATGTTGGTCGGTTCGAGCTTCTTCGCTTCCTGCAAGGTCTTGATGGCCTTGTCGAAGTTCTTGGCCGCGAGGGCCGTTTGCCCCTCCGTCAGCAATTGCTTGATACGGGCGCTGCGCTGGGCTTCATCGTCCTTCTTCTTTTTCTCAGCCTCGGCGCGGGACTTTTCCTGGGCCAGTCCCTGCTGAGCGGCACGCTGGCCGTTCAGGACCACGTCCGTGCGGAACAGCTTGCCGGCTTCCTGAAAGCGCGTGGCAGCCTCATCGAATTGCTTATCCTGAAGCGCCTTCTGCCCATCCTTGACCAGCTGGCTGAACTGCTCCTGCTTCTTCTTGTTCTCGGCTTCCACCTTGTCGCGATTGGCCTTTTCCTCAGCCAGCTTGGCTTCGAGCTTGGACTTTTCCTCAGCGCCCTTCTTAGCGGCCAGCACCCGGGCCTGCTGGTCGCGGGCTTCCTTGAGCAGCTTGTCGACTTCGGGCGTGGCCTTGAGCTGCCGGGCGGCGGACAGCATCTGGATGGCCGAATCGAACTTTTCCTGCTTCATCATGTCCTGGGCGTTTTCGAGCAGCTTGGCCTGCGCGGCCTCGTCGCGGGCTTCCTGCTCCTTGCGCCGCTTGGCTTCGGCGGCGGCTTCGGCCTTCTTTTGCTCCTCGATCTGGGCACGTGCCTTGGCCAACTCGGCTTCTTCGAGTTTCTTCTTCTCGGCGTCGCGCTGTTTCTTTTCTTCCGCGAGGCGCAGCTTGTCGACGCTTTCCTGCTGGGCCTTGGCTTGTGCCAGCTGACGACGGCTTTCCTCGGTCGGCTTCAACGCCACCGCGCTTTGCAGCAGGCTGATGGCCTGGCTGAAGTCCTTTTTCTTGAAGGCAACGTCGGCCTGGGCGAGCAATTGCGCGTGAGCCTTGTCGCGCTTCGCTTCCTCGGCTTGCTTGGCCGCGTCGGTGCGGTTCTTCGCAGCTTCCTCGGCCTTCTGACGGGCCAGTTCAGCCGCCAGGGCCAGTTCTTCCTGCTTCTTCCGGGCCGCGGCCAGTTCGGACTGGCGCTTGGCGGCTTCTTGCTTGGCGCGGTCGGCGGCAGCCTGCTGCTGGGCCTGCTTCTCGGCTTGCAGCACCAGGGTGCGCAGGGCCACGTCATTGGGCCGGGTGCGCAAGGCGTTCTGACCGACCTGCACGGCCTGGGCGGCCTGGCCTTCGCGGAGCAGCCGGCGCACTTCGTTCAATTGGCGTTCGTTTTCCTGCGACTGCTGGACCAGCACGTTGCTCCGACCGGGATCGCCGCGCAGTTGCTGGACCAGTTCGGCCATGCGCAGCTTCATTTCGTTGTGGTCTTGCACGTGAATCTTGCCGGTACCGGTGCGCTGACCGGTCTCGGCATCCACGATATGCGACGACACATCGTAACTGGCGGTCTGCTGGATGGTACCGAAGATGAAGAAGCGGACATCCAGGGCTTGAGCCAGCCAGCGGCGGGCCTGGAAGTTCGTCAGCACGTCGTTGACGGTCAGACCGAGCCGGCCCATGTGCCAGAACAATTCGCCACGATCGATCACGTCGTACCACGGCGCGAACTGCTGGGCATAGTAGGCGGACACCCAGTCGGTGAAACCGGCGGGCAGCAACCGGGGATCGGTGAACATGGCGAAGTTGAAAATCGCCACGCGCGGCTTGATGAACACCGGCGGCGGCAGCACGGGAACGACGGGCACCACGGGGACCACGGGTGCGATGACGACCGGCGGCGGAGGCGGCAGGAACGGGCGCACGCGGTCGATGCGCAGACGGATGTCGATTTCACCAGGGGCCAGGTTCAGCGCAAACTCGAAGTGCCGCTGCGCTTCGCGGTAGCGGCCCCGGCGGAACAGGTTGTCGCCGATTTCCAGCGACACATGCAGGAAGCGCTGCCGGATCGGTTCAACGACCACCACGGGCTGTGGCGGCGGGGGCGGAGGCAACGGCTGGCCGACCACGAAGATCGGAATCTGGTTGAAGGCGTTGGCTTGCAGGCCGCCCAGGGCCGGCGGCTGGGCGTTGAACTGGATCGGCGGCGGTGGGGGCGGCGCTTGTTCGGCAGCCGGGGGCGGCGGCGGCGGTGGGGGCGGCAAGGCGGCAGCCTGCTGGACCGCCTTGACTTCGACCAGCGCGTCCTGGGCCAGCTTGTTCTCCAGCGCGATGCGCTGCTCGTCGGGCAGCGTCAGCATCTCGGCAAGCAGGGGCAGCTTGCGGATGGCGTCCTCGGGCGTGAGACCGGACACCTTGCCGGTCTGCACGATCAGGCCGGTGCGCAGGTCCACCAGGCGGGCGCGGATGGTCATGCCGCTCAGCGGGGTGACACTGCCGAGCACCAGGTAACGGACCCGACCCAGGCGGCCGACTTCCCGGCGGCCCTCGTCGTTGTCTGCCAGGTCATGAGGTTGGAGTTTCAGTTCATCGATGACCCGCGCGAGCTGCGCCCGTTCGACCACGTCGAAATTGCGTGTCTTGAACGCGGGCAGCAATTCCTCGGCGATGGTCTGACCGGCGAAGGGCAGTCCCACTTCGCCGCGCGTCTCGAACTCGGCCACACTGATGCGCTCGCGGCGGCGCTGGAGGGCCAGGTTATAGTCGATCAGGTCTTGCCGGACTTGCAGCGTGTCCCAGGCTTTCTGCGCGTCTTGCAGGGCGGCGATCGCGTCTTCGATCTGCCCAGGATCGCGGCGCAGTTCGGCGGCCTGGCGACGCAGGTCGTCGTAGCGCACCAGCCGGCCGCGCACGTCGTCGAACTGCTGCCGCTGCGCCGCGTCGCCGCCCGCTTCGACCGCTTGCTCCAGTGCCAGGGCGGCGGCGCGGAGGTTCTGCTCGCGGAGGGCATCTTCTGCTTCGCGGGAGAAGCGGGCGCGGCGGGCGTCGCGATCTTCGAGGTTGCCGGCGGCCCGCAGCGCGTCCGCCTGCTGCTTGAGTTGCGCCAAACGAATGCCGTCGTCGCCGCCGCCGAATTCCTGCAATGCACCAGCGGCGAGCTTGGCTGCTTCCTCGGCATTGCCTTCCTTCAGCACCGTGCGAATTTCGGCCACGGTCTTGTCGGCCACATCGCGCTGGGTCAGCAATGCTGAGACACGCTCGATTTCCTGGCGGATCGGTTCAGTGTCTTCGATGGACTGCGCGATCTTGAGTAGTTCCAGGGCGTCGGCGTAGCGCTTCTCGGACACTCGTTCGAGGGCCTGACGCATCAGACCGTCGGTCTTGGATTCCTGCTCGATGGATGCGAACAGTTCCGGGACCGCGCCGGGCACAACGCCCGGGTTGACAGGTGGTGTGCTGTTGACGACATGCTGGACCGCCGATGTGACCGGCGTGGTCGCGGGCACCTGGATGACGACACCGGGGCCTTGCTTCGAGCACCCCGCCAACCAGCCGACCCCGTAAACCAGGACCATCAGGCCAAGGATGCGATCGCGACGCATGATCGGGTTCTCCATTCCTGCCGCGGAGGCCGAGATCGGCGAAACGCCCCGAAAACGGTAGTATTGTACCGGCCAGGGATAGGGCGCACGCCAATCTTACTGGCTTGCCCAGCTTACCCGCAAGTGCGCTCGGCGTCCGTCAGATTGTCAGGGGAAGAACGGTCGGAAGGGAAATGCTTGCGCGGCCGAAAGTAGCCCGCCGCTCCGCGGCGGAACGAGCGGCAAAGCCGCGAGCCGAAGCGCCCGCGATTTACTGTTCATGCAATCGCGAATAGCCAGGATGTCCAGCTTGATCGACGATGGTTGTCGAACCGGGCATCCTGGCTGTTCGTTTTGCGGTATGCGGCACACCGCCGGTGCGACACTCGCGGCTGCGCCGCTCGTACCGCCGCGGAGCGGCGGGCTACTTTCTCGCGACGGGTTACTTTAGCCAGCCCGGCGTTGCGGGACGACAGTGGGTTCACAGAGTTGACGATAGACCTGGAATGTCTCGGCGGCGGTGCGCTGCCAGGTGTATGGCTGCGCGACGGCGGTGGCTCCCCGGCACAGTTGACGATGCCAGTCGTCGTCGGTGGTCACGCGCAGCAGAGCAGCGCGCCAGGCGTCGTCATCATCGGGCGGCATCATGTGGGCCTGACCGGCGACGGTTTCCTGCAACGCCGCCGCCGTCGAGGCGAGCACCGCGCCGCCACAGGCCAGCATCTCCAGGGGCGGTAGGCCGAAGCCTTCGTAGTAGGAAGGAAATACCAGGGCACGCGCCCCGTTATAAAGCGCTGGCAGGGATTCATCCGCCGCGTAGCCCAGGTGCAGGACGCCACGGGGTTTAGCCGCGTCGTGCAGGTAGTGGGCGGTTTCCTCGGCATTCCAGCCCCAGCCGCCGACCAGCAACAGGGGCCATTTCTCCCGGATCGACGCCGGCAGCGAAACGTAGACCTTGAGCAACCGCAGGACGTTTTTACGCGGCTCGATGGTCCCCAGACACAGCAGATAGCGCGGTGGCAATCCCAGGCGGGCCAACGCGCGCTGCACGATCTCCGGCGGCAGCGGGCGCAGGTCGGGCCGGATGCCCATGTGGACGCGCGTCACTCGCTGCGGGGCGACGCCCAGATGCTGGATCACCTCGCGACGTACCGCATCGGTATCGGCCAGGAAGTGAACGCAGCGCGACAGTACCTCCGGCATCTGCTGCTCGAAGCGCTTGACGCGATCCGCCGGGTGCCATTGCGGGTGCAAGACGACCGACAGGTCGTGCAAGGTCGCGATGGTCGGGCAGTCGGCCGGCATCGGCAGGTAGTTCGGTTCGTGATACAGGTCGAAGCGGCCGGCAGCGCAAACCTGGCGAAAGCGGCGATTCAGGAAGTCCTGCCAGCGGTCCCGTGCGCACCCTGTCAGCTTGGAACGCCAGGTGCGGGCCGCACTAGCTTGCGCCACTTTCCCGCCCGCACGGAAGCAAAGGCGCGTGGCGCGGCGCACCCAGCCCGTGGGAAAGCCTTCGATGCACTCGGAACCAGCCAGCGAAGGCAGCCAGTGCAACAATTCAGCAGTGTAATGGCCGATGCCTGTCCGCTGTTTGAGCGACTGCAATTCGTTGACAATGACGCGCATGGCAGGCCCGTCCTCTGCGGTTCCGGGAGCAGGTGCAGCCAGGCCAGGTTGCGCATCACGCACGGTGGAATAACAGAATCACGGAGTCCGGGCAAGGACAGTCGCCAATGCCGGATAAACGAGGTTGTTGCTCGATGGAAAGCAATTCTGGGTGCCATGCCCACGGCTTTGCGTGGGCATGGAGCACTTGCAAGCTTCCCATGCCCACGGAGGGCGGTGACCGCAACCAAGAGGAGAAAGGAGATGGTGCTGTCCCTAAATTGGAGGTAACCAAACCCACTCCAACGGGAGCAGCACCATGCAGTCCTTTCTAGAACGTTATGGCTCGCG
>JAEUIF010001347.1 GCA_016795185.1 Planctomycetia bacterium
TCAATACACGGAACTACGAACGCGCGAACGACGAACACTCAGAACAAGGTCGGAAAGACATCGCGGAGCGCAGCGTCATGCCCGAACCGGAACCTTTGAACGACGACGAACGGGCCGAGTTGATCGCGTACCTCGACGGCGAGATGGAGCACACCGACGCCGAAGCCGTCGAACGCAAACTCAATGCCGACCCGCGCATTCGCGCGGAAGCCGACGCGCTGCGCCGCACGTTCAACTTGCTGGAGTTCCTGCCCAAGGCGGAACCGTCGCCCAACTTCACGAATCAGACGTTGGACCGCGTGCATGCGGGGGGGAAATCCAAGTCGTTCCGGCTGAAGAGCGCGGGGCCGAGGCGCTGGGTGCAACGGACCGGTTGGGCCGCCGCCCTGCTGGTCGCCGCGGCGCTGGGCTACGCGGGCGCTCCGTGGGTCTATGCCCGCTTCTGGCCGGTGCCGCCTCCACCTTCCGAAACGGAGCCGCTCGCTCGTGACCTGCATCTGCTCGAACACCTGGGCCTCTATCAGCAAGCGGTGGATGTGCAGTTCCTGAACGAACTGGACCGCCCCGAACTCTTCGGCGACGAATAGGGAGGACCGGAACATGCACCGCATTCGTCGACTGTTTCTGGTCGTCTTGCTCGCTTGCGTCGGCCCGCTGCTGGCGCAGACCGCCGCGCCGCCGGACCCGCTGGCCGAGGCGCGCCAGCGCGTGGAAAAGCTCAAGGCGACGGACCCGCAGCGCTACGCCGTCTTGCAGCAAAACTACGCTTACTGGAGCCAGCTGTCGCCCGAACGGCAAGCGGCCCTGCGCAAGCTCGATCAGGACTTGCAGGACGAAACCGCCTATCAGCGCGGCCGGTACGAGCGTGTCCTGGAACGCTACACCGACTGGCTGGAACGGCTGCCGGAGGCCGACCGCCAGAGCATCGCCTCCGCGCCGAACCGCGCGGCCCGCGTCCAGCGCATCCAGGAAATTCGCGACCGCGAATGGCTGGCCCGCTTGCCGAAAGGCCAGCTCGACCGCATCGCCAAGGCTCCGGAGGCCGAACGCGCCGCGCTGACCCGCCAGGCCATCCGCGACCACCTCGAAGACCGACTCGACTGGCTGGTGGTCGGCCGCAATCCCGCGCCAGCGCCTGCGCGCCGCGATCATCTGCCCAAGGAAACGCAGGATTATCTCGAAAAGAACTTGATGCCCCTGCTCAGCACCGAGGAGGAGCAGCGGCTCCGCAACGCCGAGGGCAAGTGGCCGCGCTATCCGCGCACGCTGATCGAGTTGCTCGACCAGCACCCGCTGACCGTCGAGGGGCCGATCGGGCCAGTCTTCATTCGCGATACGCCGATGAACCCGCTGACGATGGTCTATCTCGAGAAGGACAAGAACCTGCGGCCGCTCTACAACCGCCTGAAGGATTCCGAGGGGAAGTGGCCTGAGTACGGCCAAGCCGTGCGCGAAGCGACCCGTTCCGGGTTCGTGAAGAAGTTCATCGTGCCGCTGCACCCGAAGTTCATGCCAGGCAACGCCGCGGACTTCCCGCCGCCGGTACAGGAGTTCGTCAACCGCAAGCTGAAACCGGCGCTCGACGACGCGGAGTTGGTCCAACTGCGTGCGGCCGAGGGCCAGTGGCCGAACTATCCGCAGCTGTTGCTCGAATTGGCCGCGAAGCACAACCTGACGATTCCGAGCGGCACCAACCGCTGGGATTTCCTCGACCGCTATCGCTACCGGCCGCAGACCGC
>JAEUIF010001371.1 GCA_016795185.1 Planctomycetia bacterium
CAACAACCGGGAGGGTGCTTGCCGCCGGGTCGAAAGTGCTCGGCCAGGTCGGCACGGCCCATGTCGAGCAGGGCGTCGTGGAGCGCGAACGCGCAATCTTCGCCGGTTTGTAGGGCTTCGGCCAGCTGACAGACGGTCAGCGGCCAGTCGTCCCGCGGGGGTGTCACGAAAGGATCGCCGACGATTTCGCGCAGCCAGTCGGCTTGCTGCCGGCGCTGGACTTGAAAGGCGGCCAGGAGGACCGAATCGTAGTGTCCCCAGGCTTCCTTGCGGCTTTCTTCGGTCGCCCCGCTCGCGACGGCGGCGCGGGCCTGGGCGTCGGCGCGCTCGGCGGTGATGACCGCCGAGGCCAGTGCCGCTTCGTGCGAAGCGCCGATGGCTGCATCGAGGGCGGATGCGACCGCCGACCAGGCGGCGGCGCGATGCGCGTCGAGGAAGACCGGCATGGCGTCCTCGGCTGCTTTGGCATGTGCCTTGAGTTCCGCTTCGTCGGCCAGGCCGTCGGCAAAACGCTCGGCAGTTTCCACGGCTTGTCGGCAATCAGCGATCTTGAGTAACGGCCAGACGGCGCGACAGCAAGCGCAGGCGAACAGGCGCAGCTTGCGGTCGCTGGCGCGCCCTTCGAGGAAGGTCAGCATCGCCGTGGGATCGGCGCAAACGGCCCAGTCCGTGGCGGTCATTACCTTCGATCATCTTGGCGCAGGCGGCCAAAAGCAAGGGGCAGACTGGGAAGTCTGCCCCTGCTCGAACAGGCTTTGGGTGCCCGTTCTGCCAGTTTGCGTAGAATTTGCGTTCGCTGCCAGGCGTCGCGCTCAGGCCTTGACCTTCAGCTGCACCGTGCCGACCTGGATGACGTCGTCCGGCTTCAGGCACTGCTTCTGGCCGGGGACCACCTTGGCGCGGTTCAGGAAGGTGCCGTTGGCGCTGTTCAGGTCTTCGAGCGTCAGCTGGCCGTTTTCAAAGATGATGAGGGCGTGCTGGCGGCTCGACCAGACGCGATCCGGCGGTTCCTGGTCGTCGAGGTCGACGTCGACCGGCTTGTCGTCGGCGCGGCCGAGGAAGTTCTGGCCGGGGTAGAGGGGGTATTCGACGTTCTGCTTCAGACCGCGGGTGACGACCAGCTTGGGCTGAGCGTCGGCGGCCCAGGTGTGACCACCTTCAACGGGGGCTGCCACATCGACCGGAGCGGCCAGGGGATCGGCCTCGACGGCCAGGGCGTCACCGGGATTCGGAACACTGCTCATCGGACTCTCCTTTCACAGAGACGGGACATGGTGTTCGGTCGCTGCCGCTTGGTGGAAGCAGTGACCCATCGAGTAAAACTTGGCTTGCCGACAGAAATTACAGACTGGCACGCACGTTCCACCGTGCCGGAACCAGATTCCGGTGCGGTCGAGCCCGGCGCGGAAATGCTGAGAGGGTCCGCGTGCGGCCCGAGGAACGTTTCGATCAAACGAGATTGTGCGAGTCAGCGAATTCCCATTATGTGGAAGTTTAGAGCGAATTCAAGCAAGAAAAGTTCCCCGAATCGAGTTCTCGGGTCATAATCTGGAAAACCATGACGCCTGCTGTTCCTTCGCCGAGGGTTGAACCATGGTCGCACCGTTGCCCGTCAGTGAACCGCCGGCCGCCGCGCCGCCGCCCTTGGTGGAGCGGAGCGCCTTGACCTGGAACCTGGCCGCGCTGGCCGCGGCGATCATCGCCGTCGCTGGCAGTTTATGGCTCAGCCTGGGCATGGACCTGAAAGCCTGTCCGCTGTGCTACTATCAACGGTCTTTCGTGATGGGCGCGGGAGCGGTCCTGTTGATGGCTTTGTTGACCGAGGCACGTCAATCGGCATCGGTGAGCTTGATGGCGCTGCCACTGGCCGCATCGGGCTTGAGCGTCGCCGTCTGGCACGTCTTTCTGGAAGCCACCCACAAACTGGAGTGTCCGGCTGGCCTCTTCGGTTTCGGCACAGCGCCTCAGCAAAGCCTGGCCGCGCAGATCGTGTTGTTCGCGCTGTTGCTGCTCGCGTGCGTGCGGCGACCAGCCGCGATTCTTGCCGTGGTGCTCGGCGCGCTCTTGGCCTTTGCGTGCATCAAGAGCGTGGCGCCATTGCCACGGCCGTCTCCGGAGGAATATCAGAAGCCGCCAACCATGTGCCGGCCACCCATGCCGCAGGCGTAGTTCGAGAAGCCCATTTCAGCTGCGAATCGTGGTTGGGGCTTCCGGCCAGCCGCCGCGCGGCCGGCTTGGGAAGAGCATGGGGAGTCTGTAACGCAAACTGGGTGCGTGTTCTTGAAAGTGGAGGGCGAGTGGTTGTCAGCTGATGAGCGTGGTTCGCAAAAATGGGCGCATAAAAAAATCCGGGCCTCCTCGCGGAGGCCCGGACCACCAAGCATACTTACGGGTCCCGTCCATCCCTTCGGTAGCCTGGCAGCCTTAAACTGTCCCCCCCTATTGGACAGTCAAGAGCCCAGCGCTTTGCGCCCCCGCCTCGCGGCGGGTTTGCCATTTATCGAGGATGGTTGTGGCTCACCATATCCGCCGGAGCAGTCGTCTCCACCGCTCCAGCCACTCCAAACATAGATCAACTTTTTCGCCAAGGCAAATTCGGCCGGCGATTTTTTTCGGACCAAGATCACGTCATCTTGAGCTGCACGTCCGCCACTTCATTCCAGTTCGCCGGAATCGCGCGGCGCTGGCTTTCGCCGGGGAAGTGCCAGTATTGCAGCGTCGTTTCCCCCTGTTGCCAGGAGAAGAACGCCAGCCGGCCATTGACCACGGTCGGCAGCCCGACCCGGCCATCGTCCGGCTCGACCAGGGCCACGCCGAGGACTTCCAACTCGGCCAGTGCGTCTTGCAGGTAGTGCTGCGCGGCGGCGAATTCCTCGTGGACCTGGTAGCGCCGCTGACGCTCCGGCCACGACAGGTCGCGGCGGTGACGGTCGAGGCGGTCCTGTTCCGGCCCCAGAATTGACAGGCTGCGCTGCTGGAGCATGATGTCGTCCACGATCCGTCGAACCAGCGGCAGCATCCGGCGCGCCGTCCGCAGATTGAGAACCACCGGCCTCCGTTCCGCCGTCTCGCCAGCATCCGAAGCCTGGTGTTCCGTGAACCCACTCATCCTGCACCCCTCTCGTTCTCGGTGTTCGGAGTACCCCCTCTATTGCTATCATAGTTCGGAAATCAAGAGCGTGCGGCTGGAGCGCTGGAATTCAAATCGCGCCCTCCGAGCCCGGTTTTTCGGGACGCGGGCTGGAGCATCCGAAAGGCTTTGCCTCGTTTAGCCACCTACCGGTTTAGCCGCGAGCCCAA
>JAEUIF010001402.1 GCA_016795185.1 Planctomycetia bacterium
CCGGTCTGCACGTCGGTCATCCGGAAGGCTACACCGCGACCGACATTCTCGCCCGCTACCAGCGCATGCGCGGCAAGAACGTGCTGCATCCAATGGGCTGGGACGCCTTCGGCCTGCCCGCCGAGGAACATGCCCGCAAGACCGGCAAGCACCCCCGGCTGACGACGCAGGAAAACGTCAGCGTCTTTCGCCGGCAGATTCAGATGCTCGGCTTCAGCTACGACTGGGACCGCGAAGTCGATACCACGGACCCTAATTACTTCAAGTGGACGCAGTGGATCTTCCTGGAACTGTATGACACCTGGTACGACCGCGAACAAAAGAAGGGTCGGCCCATCGCCGAGCTGTCCATCCCGGCGGATGTGCAGTCCCAGGGCGAGGCCGCGATCCGCAAGTATCGGGACGGCAAGCGGCTGGCCTACATCGCCGAAAGCCCGGTGAACTGGTGCCCATTCCTGGGCACGGTACTGGCGAATGAAGATGTCGTCGATGGCAAGTCGGAGGTCGGCGGCCATCCGGTGGTGCAGATGCCGCTGCGCCAGTGGCTGCTGCGCATCACCGAGTACGCCGACCGGCTGCACGACGACCTGGAAACGCTGGACTGGTCCGAAGCCATCAAGAAGCAGCAGCGCGACTGGATCGGCCGCAGCGAGGGCGCGGAGGTCGATTTCCAGCTAGCCGCCACGCCGGTGGACCCTGCGGTGCCGACGACGATCCGCGTCTTCACCACGCGGCCGGATACGCTCTTCGGCGCGACGTACATGGTGCTGGCCCCGGAACATCCACTGGTGGAAGCCATCACCACGCCCAAGCAGCAGGCGGCGGTGAAACGCTATCAGGAGGAGACCGCGCGCAAGAGCGAGCGCGATCGCAAGGAGAGCAAGCAGAAGTCCGGCGTTTTCACCGGGGCCTACGCCGTCAATCCGGTGAACGCAGAGAAGGTGCCCATCTGGATCGCGGATTATGTGCTGTCGAGCTACGGCACTGGGGCCATCATGGCGGTGCCGGCGCACGACGAGCGCGACCATGAGTTCGCCCGCGCCCACCGGCTGCCGATTCGCGCGGTGGTCAAGCCGACGGCGGCCTGGCTGATGGCGACCAATTTTTATCAAAACGTCGAGCAGATGGACCGCCCCGGCAAGGACTTGCCCGAAACCCTGACGCCGGAAATGGCCACTCTGCTGAAGCGCGGCGCGGCGACCTGGAAGGCCAAGGCCAACCAGACGGCGGTGCAGTACGTGGAATCGGTCTACCTGGAGCATGCCGGCGACTTCGACGAGGTCTTCGCCGACGAAGGCACGGCGGTCAACTCCGGGGAGTTTAACGGTCTGCCCACGGCGGAGTTCAAGAAGAAGATCACCGCCTGGCTGCAAGAACGCGGCCAGGGGACGCTCAAGGTCAACTACAAGCTGCGCGACTGGCTGTTCAGCCGGCAGCGCTACTGGGGCGAACCGTTCCCGCTGCTGCACGAACTGGATGACCAGGGCCAGCCGACGGGCGTCATTCGTCCGTTGGATGTCTCTGAGCTGCCGTTGACCCTGCCCGAACTGACCGACTACCAGCCGACCGGCAAACCCGAAGCGGTGCTGGAGAAGGCCGGTGACTGGCTGAACGTCACCCGCGACGGCAAGCGCTACCGGCGTGAATCCAACACCATGCCGCAGTGGGCAGGTAGTTGCTGGTACTATCTGCGCTACATCGACCCGCGCAACGACCGTTCGTTCTGCGCGCCGGAGCAACAGAAGAAATTCCTGCCGGTCGATCTC
>JAEUIF010001454.1 GCA_016795185.1 Planctomycetia bacterium
GAAGACCCACCCTACGACCTGACACCGTGCCCATTCACCGGACAGGCCCTAGAATGACCACCGCCGAGTCTCGCCGCGCAGCGCGCGCCACGGAGCAATCATGTCAAAAAAAGTGCTGTTCATCGTTTCCAACGCTTACGCGATCGGGCCGCGCAACCGGCGGACGGGGAACTTTCTGCCCGAAGTCGCGCACCCTTACGCCGAGTTCGCTCGGGCGGGCTACGCGATCGACTTCGCCAGCCTCAGCGGCGATGTGCCGTTTCTCGACGCCCTCCAGCTGGCCGATGATCCGGACAACCTCGCGTTCCTCGTCGGAAAAGGCTGGGCCGCGATGCAGAAGGGCAAACAACTGTCCGACGTGGATGTGGCCCCGTACGACGCGATCTTCATGCCCGGCGGCCTGGCGCCGATGGTCGATATGCCGGACCACCCCCTGCTCAAGAAGGTCATCCAGGAGACCTACGAGCGCCAGGCGGTCGTCGGAGCAGTGTGCCACGGCCCGGCCTCGTTGCTGAACGTCCAGCGGAGCGACGGCAGCTACCTGGTGGCCGGCAAGAAGATCAGCTCCTTCACGAACGATGAAGAAGAAAACTACGCGAAAGCGGATGTGCCGTTCGAGTTGGAGTCGGCCCTGGTGAAGCAAGGCGCGCTTTTTCACAAGGCCGCGCCCTGGCAGGCGTTCAGCATTGCCGACGGCAAGCTCGTCACCGGGCAGAATCCAGCATCGGCCAGGGGCGTGGCCGAGAAGATGATCGCCCTGCTGGAAGCGGCCTGAGTGCCGTTGCGCACCTGCGCACCACGGAGAACCAGCCTGAAAGCGGCTCGCATCCGGGAATTCCACCCGCCCCGCGTGGTCGAGGACGTGCCGATTTGCCGAACCGCAACTCGCAAGTAACGCTCATTCCGCCCACGGAGACCCAGCGATGGCAAAGTCCGAAGAGAGTCCAGCCGATGGCCCGCACCCGCGGGGCGTGGGCCACGGCTGCCCGGCCGGCACCGATCACGACCGCGAAGTCCCGGAGACCGACCTGCTCAGCCCATTGACGATCCGCGGAGTCACCTTCCGCAACCGCATCGTCATGTCCCCCATGTGTCAGTACGTCGCGCAGGACGGACTGGCTTCCGACTGGCACCTGGTCCACCTCGGCAGCCGGGCCGCCGGCGGCGTGGCGCTGGTCGTGGTCGAGGCGACAGCGGTGACCGCGGATGGGCGGATCACGCCCGGCGACCTGGGCATCTGGGGCAAACAGCACGTCGAACCGCTGGCGCGGATCGCTCGCTTCGTTCATTCGCAAGGGGCTGTCGCCGGCATCCAGCTGGCCCACGCCGGGCGCAAGGCCAGTTGCGATGTGCCCTGGAAAGGCGGTGCGGCCCTGACCGCCGCGCAGGGCGGCTGGACGGTGGTCGGCCCCAGCCCGATCCCGTTCAACGAAGGCGATCCGCTGCCGCTGGCGCTGGATGAAGCGGGCATCGAGGCGGTCGTCGCCGCGTTCGAGGCCGCCGCCGGGCGCGCGCTCGCGGCCGGCTTCCAGGTGTTCGAGGTGCATGCGGCCCACGGCTACCTCCTGCACGAGTTCCTTTCTCCTCTGAGCAACCGGCGGACGGATCAGTACGGCGGCAGCCTGGACAACCGCATGCGGCTGACGTTGCGGGTGACCGAGCGCGTGCGCCGCCGGGTGCCGGACGAGTTGCCGGTGTTCGTCCGCATCTCGGCCACCGACTGGGCGGACGGCGGCTGGGATATCGAGCAGTCCGTGGTCCTGGCCCGGCAGTTGAAGGGGCTCGGCGTGGACCTGATCGATGTCTCTTCGGGGGCGCTGGTGCCGAAGGCCCGCATCCCGGTGGGCAAGGGTTATCAGGTGCCGTTCGCCCGGACGATTCGGCGCGAGACCGGGCTGTTGACCGGCGCGGTCGGCCTGATCACCGAGGCCAGCTACGCCAACGAGATCGTGACCAGCGGCGACGCCGACCTGGTGTTCATCGCCCGCGAGTTGCTCCGCGAACCATACTGGGCGCTGAAGGCGGAACAGGAACTCGGCGCGGAACCCTCGTGGCCGACGCCCTACGGCTATGCCGTCAAACGGCGGGCGCGGTAGGCTCCCTGCTCGATGTTCGGCGAGCAGTACGTCCAAAAGCGCGGAAGGGGGCGACATGTCGGTTCTCCGAGGGCGGGTCAATTGCGAATGCAGCTACGTCCACGACCTCGTAGAGGTGCCCGGCCCCACCATCTGGCGGGCGCTGCACGACACCGAGGGCGGGGCTTGTCGCCGCGCGCATCGGGCACAGGACCGGCTCCAGGAACTGGTCCTGGGTTCACCCAACTATCAGGACTTGCCGGAATATCAGAACCTGCTCTGGGCCGACAGTGAGATGAGCCGCATTCTGACCTTCATCTTCGAGTGCCCCGCTGCAACAGGCTGGTCTGGAACCGAGGCGACGCCCACGCCGATTGGGTCTACACTTTGGAGAAGGAGCGTACCGAACCCGGCGCTGCGCCGGCCCCTGATCGTGGGTAGGCTGTAGGCAACAGTTGCGGCGGGTCGAGGTACGCTGGATGTTTCGCAAGCGAAGGGCTCCGACGAGTGGCGGCATTCGACCCAACGACGCTGACGTACACGGACGCCGACGGCCAGGTCCGGGAGCGGCTCGATTGGGTGATGCTCCGGTGCGGCCCGGTGGCGTTGTTCCGCAAGCCAGCGGTGCTAACGGAGTCCGTCGCCTGGTTGGAACGCCACGGGTACACCGTGGCTCAGGTGGACTGCGAACGCAGTCGCTCCGAGCAGGAGGTGCTGTGGGCCATCGGCGAGGCGCTCGGCTTCCACCGCTGGCCGTACCCCAACCTCGATGGGTTCAACGACGACTGCCGTGGCATCAAGGTGCCTACGGAGGGTGGGTTCGCGGTGGTGCTCCACCGTTTCGACGCCGTGGCGGTCGCGTTTCCGGAGTTCGCCCGTCAGGTGCTCGGCATCCTGGCACGGGCAAGCTGGGATAACTTGTTGCTCGGCCGGCGGTTGCTCTGCCTGGTTCGATCCGAGGATCCGTGGATTCAGTTTGGCCGGGTCGGCGGACACGAGCCGTGGTGGAATCAGCGGGAGTGGTTCAACGCGGACCGCGCGTGAGAGCGTGCAGCGGTCGCCGCAGCCGTCTGCGGCAAGCTCCCTCAGCGAGGATGGCATGAATACCGAGTCGATCGTGGCAGCGGCCCGCGCGAGTCTCGCCGGGACGGCCCCGTTTCCGGAGATTGTCGCTCAGCTCCTCGCGGCGGGCGTGGAGTATTATCACGTCGATTACGTCGGCCTACAGCAGACGTTTTACGGCCCGGGCGGCGGCACGGTCGTGACGCCAATCCCGTTCGAGAACCTGCCATCGGTCGCGGCCGAGCTGGACACAGCGGCCTTGCGGGCGGCGATCGTCGACAGCCAGCGTCACGGACAGAAGTTCCGCGACTTCAGTCGCCGCGCCATGGCGGCCGGGGTGCAAGGCTACTTCGCCTTCCTCCGCGGCCAACGAGTCACCTACTGGGGCCGAAGCGGCGACCAACATACCGAGTGGTTCCCAGGGGCGGCCCCGACGCAGCCCTGATCGCCGCTGCTCGACATCAGGCTGTTCCAGGAACAACGGGCGAAAAAGCGCTACAGGGCGTTGCATGGACAAGGACGAAAAGAAGCGCCTGAAGAAGCTGGGCAAGGCTGTCGTCGAACAGCGGTCCGCCCAGCTGCGCGCGCAACTTGATGCGACGAACCCCGCTCCGTTCGCGAGCGACGACTACGTGCGCAACGAGATCGCGATCCGCGAGAAGGAGCGCGCCATACGCGGCAGCGACCGCGTACATCACGGGGCCGACGTCCGGCGCGATTTCACCATGCGTCCGCTGGAGTTCGACCTGCGGCACCTCTATCCGGCGTCCCCGGACAACTTCTGGGAGTGCCGGCGGTGCGGCGATTTCCTGCCGACGCTCACGCAGCGTCGGCTCATCTGTTCGTGCGGCAACGTGTGCCTGGATGCGGCTGCCGGAACGTTCGCGGTCCGCGACGAAGGGATCCTGCGGCTGGTGCGTTTGCTGGGCAAAGTCGCGGAGTGAAGGGCGGCAGTGCCGCGCGGCTGGGCCAACCAGAGTCTGCCAAACCGAGGTGCGTTGGATCAAGGGCAGTCGGGGTAAAATGCACATTTTGGCACGGAGTGGCAAAACATTGGGGTTTTGCCACTCCGTGCCAAGAAGCATTTGGCGCGCAGTGGCAAAACATTGGGGTTTTCGACCCTCCGTGCCCAGCAACAATTTCTTGGCACGGAGGGTGGTCAAGTTGTCGGTCAGCTGCTGGCCGATGGAAGGCGAGAGCGACATGACGGAGGCGGACTGGCTGGGCGAAGACGCGCAGTACGCGGATCGGGTCGGTGGAGCTATCTGGCAAGCACCGTGATGAAGGCGTTCGGCGGCAAGGAGGGAATACGCATGACCTGGCGGCAACAATCACCGATCAACCTGCACGCGACGATCCGCGCGGATGCGCCGAAGGACTATCTCCGCCTGTCCTGGTCGGCGGCGGTGGATGGCTTTCGCCGCGACAGCGATCACGGGGTCGCGGTGAATTTCGGCGTCACGCCCGACAAGTACCTCGAACTGGACGAGAAGCGGTATCACCTGCATCAGTTCCACTTCCACCATCCGAGCGAGCACCTGCTCGATGCCAAAACCTTCGATGCCGAGGTGCATTTCGTCCATCAGCATCTCGACGACCTGTCGCTCGCCGTCGTCGGCATCTTTCTGACGGTCGATATGTCGCTGAAGGAGACCAAGGAAACCACGGCGCTGGCCGAGTCCTTCCTGCTGGCCAAGGACGCCGCCACGCCGGTGCCGCTCAAGCCGGCCTGGTGGCTGCCGGAGAAGCGCGACCGAATTTTCCGCTACGAAGGCTCCCTGACGACCGAGCCGTACACCGAGTCGGTGTCCTGGATCGTGCTACCGGAACCGAAGGCGATCTCCCCGGAATTGTTCAAGGCGATCTTCGGCTCGCACCCGCACGAGGCCCGTGCCATCCAGCCGCACGACCGCCGGTACATCCTGGACCTGGCGGTCAAGATGGTGCTGGTCAAGTAGGCGGCGAAGCCGCGCACGTTCAGGAGCAGTCCATGACGGAATGGCATGCGAGCGACTATGCCCGCCAATCGAGCTTGCAACAAACGATGGCGGAAGAGCAACTCGGCCGGCTAACGCTGGCGGGCGCGGAGCGCATCCTCGACGTCGGCTGCGGCGACGGCAAGATCACGGCGGCCATCGCCGAACGTGTACCGGCTGGCTCGGTGCTCGGCGTCGATCCGTCGCGCGACATGATCGCCTTCGCCGCCAGCCGTTTCGACCCCGCAACGCAGCCGAACCTGCGTTTCGAGGTCGCCGACGCCCGCCGGCTGCCCTACCGAAACGAATTCGACCTCGTCGTATCGTTCAACGCCCTGCACTGGGTTCCCGAACAGGGCACGGCCCTGGCCTCGATCCGCGCGGCGCTGAAGCCGACCGGCCGGGCGTTGCTGCGGTTGGTGCCGAGCGGCCCGCGTACCTGCCTGGAAGACGTCATCGAGGAAGTCCGGCAGCGGCCACGCTGGGCGGATCACTTCACGAGTTTCCGTCGGCCGCACGCGCACTTCACGCCGGAGGAATATCGCACCCTGGCCGAGCAGGCCGGCTTGCAGGTCGTGCGGCTCCAGGTGGAGGACAAAGCCTGGGATTTCCAGACCCATGCGGCCTTCGTCGCCTTCTGCCGGGCCACCTTCGTGGAATGGACGCAGCACCTGCCGGAAGCCGACTGGGAGAGCTTCATCGCGGAGGTTCTGGAGCGCTACCAGACCGTGGCGGCGGACAGCCCGCGGGAAGCGAACACTTTTAAGTTCTACCAGCTGGAAGCGGAACTGAGGCCGGCGACGGGACGAGTGGAAGCTTGAGACGTGCCACCCGACTGCGGCGTTCACGACCGAGGAAAACGATGTCCGCCATCAACCCGCATATTGATGCCGTCCGCAGCGCGGGCTTCCCGACCGTTGAGCAACTGCGGCGCGGCATCGTCCTCAGCTGCATCACGCACTCTTTCTGGCTGGCAGTACACGACCCCGTGTTCTACATGTTCTGGGACGAAAGCACCTACTTCGAGGACCAGATTCAAGGGGAGTATTGGGCGGTCGCGTTCACCGAAGGCGGAGCGGTCGTGGTGTTCTATTCGAGCGAATCCGAGCGCAATCCGTTCCCGGACGATAGTCCAGTGTACGACCAGGCGAGGTATTTCAAGGGCATGCCTCAGCGGCTGAACCCCGCGAAGGATCGCGCGCTCTCGCTGATGATCGATCTGGACTGGCAGACCGGCAATCCCAGCAAAGCGGCGATCACGGCAGCGATGTGGGCCGATGGTGAGCGCTTCACGGCCGCCGAGCCGTGGACCGAGGTATTCGACCACAGCTTGTGGGCCTGCAACACCCACTTGCTGCCGCCGGAGGCCGCCTTGCAGGAGTGGTGGCGCGGAATGGACCTCCTGGGATCGGGAGAACGGGCCGCCTGGTCGCTCTACCAGCGTCGCCTCGCCTCGACCGCTGCGGTCATCGCGGTCGAGCCTTGGGAGTGGCGGTCATTCGTGGAAGCCGCCGAGCAGGAACCGGAACCCGCGAAGTTGGCCGCCGCCCAGGAACTGCTAGCCAGCGTAGGGATCGCGCTCCAGCCCCAGCCTAACACTTGAAGTCGGTCAGGCTGCTCATTCACTGGTGCCGCTCCCCACGGTGGACCTCGCAGTACGCATACCGGCAGGGCAGCACCGGGAACCAGCCGCGTAACCAGTGCCAGCCCCAGCGGCGCTCGCAGGCCGGCCGGTCGCAAAAGCTGCATTTGCAGACGGTTCCGTCGATGCGGCAGACGCCGGCGGCCTCGCGCGCTTGCCGGTGGGCCTCGACGGCGTCGGGCTGGATGCCGCGTCGGCGCAGTTCAGCTGCGATGATCTCGACCGCAGCTGGCTCCAGTTCATCGCGCCAGAAGGCGATTCTGTCCATAAGGTCTTCGGTAGAAGCATTTTGCGCGTTGGCGCGGACACGCTCGTGGTCGAAGCTCATGCGGTCGCTCCTTGAGTGCCGTGGCGAACTGGGGCTTTTTTCGCGACTTTGGGAACCAATTGGCGGAATACCGCGTCCCATGAATAGGAACATAGCGCTTACCCGGTGTCGGCCCGACCCTAAACCATATCGCAAGCGGTTTATGGTTCGTCCACCCTTCACCGGGTAAGCATTTCATCCACGACGGATGCACCGATCACGAGCATTATCTGAGAAACCCGGAAAACCTGGCAACTTCCGTTTGACAGCTTTTCCGAACGTCACTTACACTAGTCGTGTAACGAGGGCAGGCACCTGCAACCTTCGTTAAATTCTGCAATCGCAATAGCTTGAGTCTTGGGCTACCAGGGGAGAACCAAACGATGGCCAAAGTCGCGCTGCGAAAGCCCCGGGGCAGGATGTCCCAGGTCATTGGATCGCTAGTGATCGCTAGCCTGATGTTCGGCTTCGCCATCATGGCGAACGCCCAGAACACCACGCCGGGCAAGCCGAAGGTCGCGGTCGTCAAGCCCGAAGAGAAGAAGACCGAGCCGAAGACCGTCACGCCCGAACCGAAGACCACGACGCCCGAACCGAGCAAGAACGAGCCGAGCGTGCCGGCGGCCAACGTCGGAACCAGCCCCGGCTTCGGGCCGATTGAGGAACCGGTCAAGATCATCAACGAGTACTTCGCGAACTCGTGGAAGGAAAACAGCATCCAGCCCGCGGCGCGCTGCGACGATTACGAGTTCGCCCGCCGCGCGTTCCTGGACATCATCGGCCGCATTCCGACCGTGGCCGAGATCGACCAGTACATCAAGGACCCGCCGGCCACACGCCGCGGCCAGCTGCTCGACCGGCTGCTGACCGGCGAACTGAAGGGTGCCTACGCCAGCAACTGGGCCACCATCTGGACCAACTGGCTGATGACCCGCACCGGCCCGAACCTCTTCAAGCAGCAGATCCACCTCTGGCTGGAAGAAGCTTTCAGCACCGAGAACCCAGTGGACGGCACGGCCAAGCCGCACATGTCGTACAA
>JAEUIF010001459.1 GCA_016795185.1 Planctomycetia bacterium
GGACGGGGGCAGGACAGCGGCCGGCATCGGCCAGGCGGTACAGGTGGCGCGGCGAGACGGCCAGCAGCGCGGCCGCAGCGCGGGCGTCGAGCAGCGCCGGCGCGACGGCCGGCCGGGTTGCGGTGGTCATGGGATAGACTCCCCGGCGGTATCGGGTCGGCGGGCATGTCGCCCGCTCGCATGATGGGAGTATCTCGCCGGGTCCGGACGGACTAATTCGGCGGCGGAATTATTCCGTCTGGCGGTCAGCCAGAGTCAGGATTGGCAAGGCGATTCCCAGCGCGGAAATCCGCGCCGGACAAATACGGTGGGATTGACGGGCGGTGTGTCCGGCGCGGCTAACGCCCCTTGCGGGCTTCGCGCTTGCGGTGCCGGTCGATTGCCAGCTGGATGTCGTGTTTCGTGAGATGCTTTTCGCGGGCCAGGTCGGCGTAATCCTTGTATCGTCCCGTGTCCCAGGCCTCAGCGATGCGCCGGTCCTGTCTCGGGTCGATGGCAGGGTCAGGCTTCCGGCCGCGTTTCGCCCGCTTGCCGGGCGCGGCAATCCCTTCGGCCTGTTTTGCTGCCGGTTGCCGGCCGCAGCTGTCCGACATCGCCTGCACGTCGCGGAGCGGCACCAGTACGGCATCCGACAGGCTTGCCCAGTCCCCGCGCAGGGTTGCCCAGGCCGTCAGCCGGCGGCAGCCCTCGACCAGCGCCGTCACCCGCTCATGCACCTTTTCGGGCGGCCAACCCGACACACGCCAGCCAGCCCGCGCCTGGTGAGCGGCTTCCAGCAGCGCGGCTTCGATTGCCTTTTCCCGTGCCGGCAATGATTGCATTTTGGTGCCGAGCGCGTTGTGTCGCGCTTCCTCAAACCGATGAACGTCCCAAGCCAGGCGTGCAAGAGAGGCGAAGGGGTTCGGTACCGGGGATTCCGGTAACTGCTTTTGTCCCTTCGCCTCTTGGATTGCCGGCCGGTAAGCATCCAGCGCCCAAAACGCCCGGCACCATTCTTCGTCCGGTAATTTCTCCGTTTGCCAGTCCCTTCCGACGCTCAGCGCCAGGGTCGTGTACTGCTGATGCACCTCCCACAGTGCGTTGACAGCGCGGGTCAGCATCTCCGCCGTGGGCAGCGTGATTACTTCGACCAGGGCCACCCGGTACAACCGCTCCGACTCGGACAGCCCTTCGCGGGGGTACAGTTCGGCATAAACGATGTCCGGCCGGTGCAGCCAGATGCCGCCTTCCCTGGGGGGCGGGGTCGGCTGTCGGGATTCGCTCTCGACTGCGTCGCGCAGGCGGTCGCGTTCATCAAGGACGCGGGACAGAAATGCAGTAACGCACATGGCCCTACCCTTTCCACCGGGCCGACCGACCGCGCCTCAACGAAGGGTAGAACGTTGCGACGGGTCGGTCGCTTGGCCGCGCCGCTTCGAATCAGTGCGGCCGTCCCGATGCCGCATTATACCCTTTCGCGCCGGCGCAGCTCCACTTCGAGGGGGTCGTCGGACTCTTCCTCTGAGGCCGCGCCACTTGCCCGAATGCGCCCCCTGCTGGCGGGCGTCAGGCCCAGCAGTACGGCCGTCTGGCGCAGCTGGTCGGCGGTCTTATCCCGGCTGTTGCGCAGGTGCCAGGCCTTTTTGCCGTCCGGGTCGGCAGCCGCCGGGCCGGCTCCCAGCTCGGCCAGCTTGACGGTCAGGGCCACCTAATCCGCCCAAGCCGCGCAATGCACGGTCAGGACAGCCAGGTCTACGCGACTGACGGCCCCAGCCGCTTCCAGCTCGGCTGTCACCAGCCGCCAGAGCCTCTTGCCCTCGGCGGGGAGCCAGCGCGGGCAGGCTGGCTTGCCAGCCGGCAATTCGAGCGTATCCGAACGGTGCCGATGACGACTATCGCCCCGAATTTTCAGGGTTTGCTTTGATGCGCCCACAGGGCCACGAATCCCCATGTCTTGCCTCACTTTTCTTGGCGGAAACTTGATTCGGAACGCATGCATCGGGCATCACGGTCGAGGAAAATCCGCGCCCACTCTTTTTTTTCACCCCCTCCCCCGTACCACCTTCGCCCTCTTCCGCAGGGCGTCCCCGCCCGGCAATCGACTATCGTGTCAGCCGTTGCCAGGCTTCCCCGAGAGCAAGGCGGCGAGCCGTTCGCGGTCGGCCGGCGACAGCTTTAACAGGTCGGCGGCGAGCCGCTCTAGTTCGCTGGTGCAAGCGGCAGTGCAAGCGGACGCATCGACGTTTGTAAGTTCTTTTGCATCAACACTTGCGAATGGGTCCCGGTCGCTCGACACGCTTGGGGCCACAGGTTTGAATCCT
>JAEUIF010001465.1 GCA_016795185.1 Planctomycetia bacterium
CGGTACTCCGAGGGCGTGCCGAACCTTGCAACTTATTCACCCATCCAGGGTGACAGGCCGCTCGCACGCCCTCGGAGTACCGTGGGACGTGCCACCCGACCGCTGGACGCAGACGCAGCGGCGCAGGTATCATCCAGGCGTTCATGGTGTGAGTTAGGTCTGAATCGCTGGTTTACGCCGGCGCGAGCTTAGCACAGTTCCGGCGGCGGAGTGTAGCACAGTGAAGGAGAAGGACTACTCGCTGGGCGGTAAGGACCGCGCGGAGTGGGAGCGTGCTTGGGCGTCGATGCCGCACCGCCGTCCGCTGACTCCCTCAATGATTCATGTCCCGGCCGCATGCGGCGCAGGTTGTGGCGAGTTGGCCTCGGCCACTATCTCGGAAGACCCACCGCAGTTCAGCGCCAAGATGTGGAGGCAGTCGGACCTCTGTCCAGTCTGTGGGATGACGACGGTAGGGTCGCAACGGCTGCCCGGGACTCTGCATCCGACTTTCTCGAACGGTTACGATTTCCTTTTGGGTGTCTGGGTGCATCGCGCCTGCTTCGAGTCTTGCCCGCTCGTGGACGAACCGGCTCCCATCCCCTGGTGAGCCGCCGAACCAGACTTTGCCCCTGGCGCAACCGGGGGTAGGTAGTCTTGCGACCGCATGAGGTCCGATGGTGACGTCGCGAAACACAGTTCTGATGATTCTGTTCGCGCCGCTTTGGCTCGGATTGCTGGCCTTCGTCGCGCTGTTGCTCATTGCGAAACTCCCCAGATTTTGCTGCGAACGCCGGCGGGCTGTTCGCTACCTGCCCTATGCAGGCTTGGCCTACTATGGGCTGGCTGTGCCGCTCTTGCTGGCGGGATTGGGGTTGGCGTGGCGGGACATTCTGATCGGTACCGCGCTGTTTGCACTCAACGGTGACTGGTTGTTGCCCGACCCGTTCACCTTCCTTTGGAGTCCGCGCAGGCGCCGGGCCGTGAAACGCGCCATCGAACACCTGGAAGCGGGAGACGGGCCGCAGCCGATCTACGGCATGGTGAGGGTCGTCGGCGCGGAGGCCGAACGGGTCGTTGTTTCCGTGATGATCGGCGACACCAAGCCGCCAGCGCGGCGGTTCCTCGCCGTAGCGGACGCGACAGCAAACGTTGCAGAACTCGATTTTGTCTATGCTTCAGAGAAACATGGCGTTCAGGCGTGGTTTTAGCGAGTGACGACCCAGCATGGGCCGGCTGGGCAAGAAAAGCGAACGCATCACGGCACGAACGGCTGCACCGGCGTGCCGTCGTCGTTGAGCGGTTGCAGCTGGACCGTCAGATCGACCTTCTGCTCCGTGCCGCTGACGACGTAGACGTAGCGGACCAGGTGCCCGGTTTGCGCGTTGAACTGGGCTTTCAGCACCGTGGCGGGGGCGCCCGGCTTCTGCGACAGCTGCAAGAAGCGCTCCAGGTCGTCCAGAATCGCCGGCATCGAATGATAGGGGTAGAGCCGGGGTTCCAGCGGTTGGCCGTCCACGGTGCCGGAGATCACCTTACCGTCGCGCACCTGCACGCTGACCTTGCCGCGAACGTTACCCTTCTTCTCGTACTCCAGGTGGTAGTGGCGTGGCCCTTTCTTCGCCCAGAGGTCTTGCGCGGCCTTCAGCGTTTCGGGCGTCAGCGTTTGCAGCCCGTGAACCGGGCCGATGATGCGCGGCAGCAGGCTGCCCACCGCGGCCAGGGTGCCGAGCAGGGCGAAGAACCAGAGCCAGGTGCGGCGTTTCCGCGGCTGTGCGGTGGTTGACAGTTCCATGTGCGTTCCGTTCCGAAGGGCGCTTGAGTCCGGCCCAGCCAGGCGGCCGGGGTTTGTTCAGGGCTGTCCATGCTGGACCCTCTCCCAGCCAAGCCAAAGCGCCTGGCTCGGAGGGGCAAAACCCCAATGTCTTGACCTCTCCGTGCGAAAATGTCCATTCTACCCCGACTGCCCTACCAAGGAACTACCCCTGGACGGGCAAATTATCCTAACACGGGGGCAGGCTCGGCCGCTTCGGGTTTCTGGAGGGTGTCGGCCAGTTCGCGCGCCTTGCGGCTCAGGTTGCGTAGCTGCCGTGCCGCGGTCCCCGGGCCGGACAGCTTCCAAGCGATTTGCCGATTCCCGCTACACGCTTCGCGCTTCGCGCGTCGTGCCCTCCGTGCTAACATCGAAGCTTACCGTTTCCCGCCCCACCGAACATACATTCCGTTCGCCGCGTACTTGCAAGCAGCCCGTCGATCGGCCATAATCGGCGGCCAGTGGTCAGACCAATTTGAGGACATCGATCATGCTCTTGCGCTGCCACAAGCCATTCTCCTTCCTCGCCGCGCTGGCCGTACTGCCGGCGTTGCTCTACCAGAACGCACAAAGCGCCGCGGACGGCAAGTTCGTCACACAGAAGCCCGAGATTCTCAACGGCGGCGCGCTGCCTACGGCCCAGCCCGCGAAGACCGCGCCCAGCGGTGAAAAAGACCTGTTCGCCCAGGGTCCGACCCCGCTCTGGGTCTGGGGCGCGGACAGCAAGCAGCGCTACGTGCTGCGCAAGGAATTCGCCGGCGGTTCGAGCGCCGCCAAGCTGAAGGCGACCTGCGACAACCAGATGACGCTCTACATCAACGGCCAGCAGGTGGCGGCTTCCGGCGAATGGCAGAGCCCGGTCGAAGTGGACATCCAGAAGCACCTGAAGTCCGATAAGAACGTGCTGCTGGCCGAGGTGACCAATACCGACGGCGTGGCGGGCTTCGTCCTCAAGCTGGTGCAGACCATGCCCGACGGCGCGCAGCGCTACGTCGTTTCCGATGAGACCTGGCAAGCCGCCGACAAGAAGGACGCCGAGAAGTGGGTCGCCGTGGCCAAGGTCGGCAAGCTCGGCGATGCGCCGTGGGGCAACGTGCTTGCCAAGAACACGGCCGCCGACGCGCCAAAGGCCGCCGGCAACGCCTTCCAGACGCTGCCCGGCTTCCAGGTCGAACGGCTGTTCACCGTGCCCAAGGCCCAGATGGGTTCGTGGGTGTGCATCACCTTCGACCACAAGGGCCGGCTAATCGCCAGCGATCAGGGCAACCAGGGCCTGTATCGCGTCACGCCGCCGAAGATCGGCAGCAACGAGGAAACCAAGGTCGAAAAGCTCGATGTCAAGATGACCGCGGCCCAGGGCATGCTCGATGCCTTTGGCAGCCTGTACTGCTCGGTGAACGGCGGTCCCGGCAGCGGTCTCTACCGGCTGCGCGACACCAACAACGATGACCAGTACGATGAGGTGACCAAGCTGAAGGCGTTTCGTGGCGGCGGCGAGCACGGCCCGCACGGCCTGCGCCTGAGCCCCGACGGCAAGTCCATCGTCGTCGTCGCGGGCAACCACACGCTGCCGCCCGAAAAGCTCGACGCCAGCCGCATTCGCTCGAACTGGGCGGAAGACCTGCTGCTGCCCCGCCAGTGGGATGCCAACGGCCATGCGCGGGGCATCATGGCTCCCGGCGGCTGGATTGCCCAGACCGATCCCGAGGGCAAGACCTGGGAAATGCTCAGCATCGGTTACCGCAATGCCTACGACATCGCCTTTAACGCCGACGGTGAACTGTTCGCCTACGATTCGGACATGGAATGGGACATGGGCTCGCCCTGGTATCGGCCGACGCGCGTGACGCATGCCGTCAGCGGCAGCGAGTTCGGCTGGCGCAGCGGTACGGGTAAATGGCCCGAATACTACATCGACAGCCTGCCGCCGCTGCTCGACATCGGCCCTGGCTCCCCGGTGGGCGTCGAGTTCGGTTACAAGACGAAGTTCCCGGCCAAGTACCAGAAGGCCCTGTACATCCTCGACTGGACCTTCGGCACCATCTATGCCATCCATATCGAACCGGACGGCGCCAGCTACAAGGCGGTGCGCGAGGAGTTCGTGTCGCGCACCCCGCTGCCGTTGACCGATGCCGCCGTCGGCCCGGATGGTGCGCTCTACTTCACTGTCGGCGGGCGCGGCACGCAGTCGGAACTGTTCCGCGTGACCTACGTCGGCAAAGAGCCGACCGATCCCGTGGACGGCAAGAACAAGGAAGGCGCGGAGCTGCGCGCCCTGCGCCAGAAGCTCGAAACCTACCAGACCGCCGTGGCCGAGCCGGCGAAGGCGGTCGAGTTCCTCTACCCGCATCTGGGCCACTCCGACCGCTTCATCCGTTACGCGGCCCGCGTGGCGCTGGAGCACATCCCGACCAACCTCTGGCAAGACCGCGTGCTGGCCGAGAAAGAACCGATGAAGCTGCTTGAGGGCGTGACCGCCCTGGCCCGGCAGGGCGACAAGGCCCTGCAACCCAAGCTGCTGGCCGCGCTCGACGCCCTGGATTTCAGCAAGCTGACGGAGTTCCAGCAACTGGCAGTGCTGCGCGACTATGGCCTGATCTTCATCCGCATGGGCGAACCGGACAAGGACACCGCCGCCAGGCTGGCCAAGAAACTCGACGCCTACTATCCCGCGAAGACCAACCCGCTGAACCGCGAACTCGCCAACGTGCTGGTCTACCTGAAATCGCCCACGGTGGTCGCCAAGACGCTGGCGCTGATCCAGCAGGAAACCAAGCCCACGGCGGCGGACAGCATCGCCGAGTTGCTGGCCCGCAACAAGGGCTACGGCGCGCCCATCGCGCAGATGCTGGCCAACTCCGCCGACTTGCAGAAGTATCACCTGGCCTTCGCGCTGCGGAACCTGAAAGAAGGCTGGACGATGGACCAGCGCAAGGACTACTTCAAGTTCGTCAACAGCCTGCGGGGCAAGAGCGGCGGTTCGAGCTACCAGGGCTTCATTAACAACATGGAGAAGGACGCCTTCGATAATTGCACCGACCTGGAGCGACTGACCATCGAGGCGGCGGGTCTGCGCAAGCCGTTCAAGGTGAAGGAACTGCCCAAGCCCCAGGGGCCCGGCCGCGACTGGAAGCTCGAAGACCTGGTGCAGTACGCCGAGCCGAAGCTGATGAAGGGCC
>JAEUIF010001494.1 GCA_016795185.1 Planctomycetia bacterium
TCTTGGCACGGAGTGGCAAAAACCCCAGTGTTTTGCCACTCCGTGCCAAAATGTTCATTTTGCCCTGACTGGCCTTGATCGACCGTACCTCGGTTTGGCAGACTTGGGTTGGCCGTAAGCGGCCGAGTACAAGCCTCGCCCGCGGACTCTTGAGCCGTTAAGTTCGATGCCTACTGGCTCAATGTACAATCGGAGTTTGCCGGCGGGCGCATCTTCGGACCCCGAAACCGCAGGGCAACTCTCACGGCTCGTCTACCGCACGCGCAGGTCGTCAGTGAATCAACGATTCGAGACTTACGTGTGCTGAAGGCGCAGTGGGTGTCGCGGTGGAAGAAAGGGGAGTCCGTGCCATGATGAAGCAGGTAACCTACGGCCAACTCCGCGCCGTGCTTGAAGGTATTGGTTTTGCGGAAGACCGTCGCGCCAACGGTGTGGCCCTGGAGCACCGCGACTCGGATACGATCTTCTTATTTCGCCCCTACCAACCCGAAGATGCAGTCCGGCCGGCCGATGTTTTCGTCGTCCAGAAGTTGCTCGACGAGCGCGGCCTTCTGGAGCCGACCGCGTTTGAAGCTCTACTGACCAAAGCCCCTGCTTAATGCTCTTTGATGCCGAGCAGATCATGAGTTCGCCGCCCCCACTTTATCCAGAGCGTGCCGCACGAGGCGGTGATACCGCCGAGACCTTTCGTGTCTTTAGCGACTTCGCTCACGCCCGCCGACGGCCAGCCATGTACATCGGCGACCTTGGCGCTGGCGGTCTGAACTACCTCTTCTCTGAGTTTCTCGACCTTGCGCTGGATCAGGCGCTGGCGAATTGCTGCCGCCGCGTTTGTGTTGAACTGCTCACCGAGCGCTCGTGGAAGCTGTCGTATGACGGCGCAGGTCCGTTTGATCGGTTGGCCACCCTGGAGGCACTGTGCCGTTACCCCGGACCTGGTATCGAACTGGCAGCCCAGCCCTTTCCGAATCGGCGCTTCGGCATGCACTATCCTTTTGTTGCGGGTCTCGCAGCTGCGTTCTCCACAAGCATGGAAGTCATTGTCATCCACGGCGGGCAGCGGCGCAGCCAGCGATTCTCTCAAGGCCAGCCTGCATCGAGCGCATGCTCGGCTCCTTCATCGGAGCCACCTGGCACGGCGATTTCTTTTCGACCAGACGACGCGATATTCGACGCCGGAGCCGAATTGGATTGCGACAACTTGGCAAACCGATTTCGGGAAATCAGCTATCTGGTCCCTGGACTGGAACTGACCCTGATCGAACACCGCTTCAAAAGCAACGGCCCCGTGACTCGGACTTTCCGTTCGGGTGTCGGCCTGCCGGAGTTTCTCAACTGCCGCGCTGCCGAGCGCGACTGGGTGCATGGCGAAGTGTTCGGTCTTGAAACCGCCGGCAGCGAACAACGCTTCCAGCTGGCCATGCGCTGGTCGCGCCAATCGCGCGAGGACTTGCTGCTCTTTGTCAATTTGCATCCTGCCCCGTTTGGCGGCACTCCACTGGAGGGCCTGCGCCGCGCGTTGACGCCCGCCATCAAGAAGTACAGCAAGATTTACGGTGTGTTGAACAATGAAGCGCTCACGGCAGCGGACTGCACGGCTGGACTGTCTGCGGTTCTTTCGGTCTATGTGCGCGAACCCATGTGGGCAGGCGCCACCAAGGCGAAGATCGTCAATCCTGAACTCATCTCCCTGGTACAGAAGGCCGTCAACAAACTGTTCCCGCTCTACCTCGAAGCCAACCCCAACGATGCCATCGCGATTGCCCGCCGCGCGCTGGAAGCATTTCACCAGCGTCAGGCCCGCAAACGCCGTACTTGAACTTCCCCTTCCACGCCTCAGCGCACCGCACCCCAGATTTCTTCCAGGAGTTTGTAAACGTCCGGCAGTTCCTTGCGCAGCTCCGCGCGGACGAACGGGTAGAAGTCGTTGGTGCCGAAGTAGGCTTCGGTCATCTCGGCGAAGAACTCCTTGTGGTTCATCAATCCGTAGTGGCGGATCTGCTTGCCGGTGATGTGCAGCGCTTGCTCGTATTTGCCGCTGTCCTTGAAGCGCGCCCAGGCTTCCTGAATGCGCTGGTCGTCGAAGCCCAGCACCTGATCGTGGTAGCCGTGGGCCAGTTCATGCAGGATCACCATGGGCTGCCGGTTGAGCGGCAGGCGCGACACCAGGTCGGCGGCCTGCGGCAGATGCACCACGCGGGCCAGCGCCGGATCGTGGCCGTTGGCTTTCAACCAGCCAACGGAGGGGTGATACTGCATCGCCTTCAGGCGAGGGTCGCTGAGGTCGAGGAAGATCGGCACGCGCTGGAGCTTTTCCACGCGGTCGGGCGCGACCAGTTGCTTGACCTCGTAGAGCTTGAACGCCAGCACCCGCAGGGCCTGCGTGCCCAGCTCCGCGTGCGGCCCGTCGAGCAACTGCCGATCGACGTGGACCTTCCAGCCTTCCACGTCCTGGACCTGCCGCGCGACGGTCTTCGGTGCGGGCAGCACTCCGTCGGCCGCAGAGCCGACACCGGATTGAGCCGCGAGGTATATGCAGGCTAGGACTCCGAAGCGTTCAAACATGTTTGCATCTCCGAATGCTGTGACAGACCCCAGCGCGCCCGGTTGGGTGCAAACTCCATGCTCCCTACCGCGAAGCGGTTGCACTCCACAGCCCAGGGTCGCGCAGCGCACCCTGGGGATCGAATCCCGTAGAGTTCTCTTACCCCGAAGGGGTTGGACAAGGCAGGCCATTGCGGTTTGTACAACCGCTTCGCGGTAGGCGAACTGGGGCACTATGTTCCCAGGGTGCGCTGCGCGACCCTGGGCTGTGGAGTACAACCGCTTCGCGGTATCGAACTGTCGTCGATGCGAGCATCGACGCGGATGCCCGGACACGCGATCATTCCACCACGACCACGGGCTGGCCCAGCACTTCCAGACGCGGCGCGATGCCGAGACCGGGCACCGTGGATGCGGCCAGCCGGCCCTGGCTGCGGCGCGGCGCGCCGTGGGCCAGGCTCACGGTGACGTAACTGTTGAAATCGGTGGCGCTGAAGCGGAACTCGGGCGGTGTGCTGTGCGCCAGGTGGGAGATGGCCGCGGTGACGATGTCGCCGCCCCAGCTGTCTTCCAGCGTCATCGCGATGCCCAGCGACACGCACAGGTCGCGCACTTGTCGGGTGCGCGTCAGGCCGCCCAGTTTGCTGATCTTCAGATTGGCCGCATCCATCGCCCGGTCGGCGCGGGCGCGCAGCAGCATTTCGACGGAGTCGATCACTTCATCGAGAATGAATGGATGGCTGGTCTTCTGACGCACCGCCAAACATTCCTCGTAGCTGGCGCAGGGCTGCTCGATGTACAGGTCCACGTCCTGCACGGCGCGGATGACGCGCAGCGCATCGTGCATGCGCCAGCCGGTGTTGGCGTCCGCCACCAGGCGGTCGCCCGGTTCGAGCCGGGCCGCCACGGCGCGGATGCGCTCGATGTCCGTGTCCGGATCGCCGCCCACTTTCAATTGAAAGCGGCGATAGCCCTCGGCGCGGTAGCCGGCCACGCGCTCCGCCATCGCTGTCGGCCGCTCCTGGGAAATTGCGCGATAGAGCGGAAAGTCCTCGCCGTAGCGACCGCCGAGCAGTACGCAGACCGGCTGCCCGGTCGCCTGGCCGAGAATGTCCCAGCAGGCCATGTCGATGCCGGATTTGACGTAGGGGTGCCCCTTCAAGGCGGCGTCCATTCGGCGATTAAGCTTCTCCAGTTCCAGGGGACTTTCGCCGAGCAGCGCGCGGCCCAGTTCGCGAATGCCAGTACGCACACCGTTGGCGTAGGCCGGCAGGTAGGCCGGTCCCAGCGGGCACGCCTCGCCATAGCCGATGATGCCCGCATCGGTTTCCACCGCAACGACGGTGCTGTCGAAAACATTCACGGACTTGCCGCCGGACCAGTGGTAACTGCCTTCGTGCAGCGGCAAGTTCACCTGGTAAGCGCGGATGGCCTGGATTTTCATGTTCGCCCCTCGTCCCTCGCGTTCAGGGTTGCAGCTGGTGAATGGTGTTGTGGATCGTCCCGGAGACTTTTTCTCCGGCTGCTCCCTGAAGAGTGTAACGGATTTCCATGCCCCAGGTGGGTTGCAGATCGGCAATATCCAGCTGAACCGTGCGGCCGTCATCGGCAAGGCGCGCCGCCGTGACCCGCGCCGGCTTCTCATCGAGATGCTTGGAACCGTAGCCCGCCGAGCGGCGTAGGCCCCAGGTCTTCAGCGCGAAGTTCTCCACCGTGACCGATGTGCGTTCCAGCGCATCCGAGAAGCGGAGTGTCAGTCCGGCCTTGCGGGCTTCGAGTCCCACGGGCACATGAGCCGGCTTGCCGGTGTAGCGCAGGCGATAGAACCCGCCCGCCAGCGGCTGACTGCTGCCCCAGGCCGTCATGCCGCACAGGTAGAGTTGCCCATCGGTGGGATGAAAACGGCCGCGCATCACCCCCGTGGGAAAGGCCGGCATGGGCAAGGCCACCATGCCGCCCTGCATCTGGCCATTGATGGTTTCGTGCGGCACCGCGAAGACCTTGCCGTTGCCATAGGACAAATTCAGCAGCGTGCCGCCCAGCGGCCCCCAGGCATTGCGCGGGGTCCAAAGAAGCTCGGCGGGCGAGCGGTCGAAGGCATTCGTGATCCAGCAAAGCGGCTGCTTCATGGCGGCGTTCGACGTTTCGTTCACATCGTGGTAGCCGAGCATGTTGCCGTAGAAACCGTCCTTTTGCACCCAGTTGATGCGGTTCTTCGGCGTCCAGTGGCCCTCTTGATCGGTGAGGAAGAACGTGCCATCTGGGTTGACACAGACACCGTTCGGGGCGCGGAAACCCGTGGCGAGGATGTCTGTCCGCGTGCCGTCGCGGCTGACGCGCAGCAGCGTGCCATGATGCGGGACCACGGCGGGCTTCGCGTGGCGGGCGGCGCGGGCATAGTAGAGGTTGCCGTCGCCGTCCGTTTGCAGGCCCATCGCGAACTCGTGAAAGTGCTCGGTGACCTGGTGATCGTTGTTAAAGTTCTCGTAAAAGTCCGTCTCACCGTCGCCGTCGAGATCGTGCAACACGGCGATCTGGTCCCGGCAACTCACGTAGATTTTGCCGTCGATGATCTTCAGTCCCAGCGGCTGGAAGAGCCCAGAGGCGATACGCTGCCAGATGATGTCGCCCTTCGGGCGGTCCAGTCCACTGATGCGCCAGACGTCGCCGTCCCAGGTGCAGAGCGCGGCGTGCTTGCCGTCCGGGTAGAAGTCCACGCCGCTAAAGCGTGTCAGGCAGGACCACGGGTTGCCCAGCGGCGGCGGAAACACATCAACGGCGAAGGGACCGCTCTCCGCGCCAGATTGCACGGGCAGTGAGATGGTCGTCGGCCAGCGCCGGCCGCCGCCGCCGCGCGTCAGCGGCGCGAGGTCCAGGTCCATCCCTTGCGGTTTGACCGCGTTCGCGATGCGCTCGGCCTCGCCCGGCTGCGCGAGTTCGCCGCACCAGAGCGTGAAGCGCAATGGCTCCTTGCCGGCGGGAATGTGCAAGCAAAGCCTGCCGTCGGTCGCCGACCAGCGTACGTCGCGCAGCGCCGGAGAAAAGCCTGCAAGCAATTGCTGCATCTCGTTCGCCAGCAAGGTCGCCCCGGCGGGGCCTTTCGCCAGCGGGCGCAGCGTCGCCTTGCCCGGTAGGTGTCCGGCCTCGAGGACCAAGTCGCGCTCGCGCGGGCCGAGGTTGACCGTGCGGCTGAACAGCACGGCCGAGCCTGCGGTCGTGAGCCCAGGCATCTCCAGCACGGGCGTGTCACCGATGCTGTACGACAGAATGACCTTGTTGCCGTAGTGATACAGTCCTCGATAACGGGACCAGGAGCGCGGCAAGGGGCCGTAGTGCCGCCCGTCGCGGCCCTTGAGGCGGGGATCGGCGAAGGAGCCATCGACCGGATTGGCCCAGCCTGGCCCCATCGGGGTGGCCAGTTGGACCTGGCCGGCGATGCGGGGATGCACCTCGTGCCGGCCGTTGAACTGGATGCCGTTCCAGTCGATGAAATCCCGCCCGTTCCACACGGCCGCCAGGCGCAGCGTATCCTGGTCGTAGACCACCCAGGAGCGCCCGCGCGACACGCCTCCCGGCCCGTCGTCGAGGCGAATGGCAATGCCCTTGTAGGCGAAGTTGGTGCCGGCGTTGCCGATCTCGTAGGTGTGGATCAGGCTGGGCCCGTAGTCCATCTGCACCCACGGATCGATGCTCGACGGCGCGGGGCCGCGGCTCGTACCCTTGGGCAGCCGGGCCAGGTAGTCCGTATCGACCGCGACGTATTGCTCCCGATTGAATGGCTTCAGGTATGCTTCACGAATGTAATGAATCACATCGTACTTCTGCCGGGGCACCATCCAGAACTGCGGCGCCATCAGGCCGAAGCCGTGCGTCAGCGTGCGGTAGATGCTGTAGGGGTCGCTGCCGTTCTTGAACTTCCCGCTGGCGAACGGCAGCGAGGTCGGCATGGAACCCGGCTTGGCCTTGGTGCCGTGACAGTTGATGCAGGTCCGCTGATAGATGGCTTCGCCGCGCTTCAGGCTGCCGGCATCGGCCCCGGAGATCAGACCCGCGTGGTCGATATCCTTTTCGTATTCGGGGATCGGCAGCTGAGCATACAGCGATGGCGGCGGCTGCAATTCCTCGGCGCGCTTTGGACCTTTCTCGGCGATTTCGATGAGGTAGCAGGCCAGGTCGAGAAATTGCTGGCGGGTGGTGAGTTGATTGGCCAGCCCCGTCGGCATCAGCGACGTGGGGGAGGGCGCGCGTTCCTCAATGTCGGCGCGGGGCAGCGTGACCGCCTTGAAGTCCTGCGCCGGATCGCGAAGGACGATCTGGGTTTCATCCTCCTTGACCAGCAGGCCGGTGATTGTGCCGCCCTGCTTCGTCAGCACGGTGACCGATTCAAAGCCCTTGCGGATTGCTTTCGACGGCAGCAGCACGGATTCGATCAGGTAAACGTCGCTCGGCTTGTCGGCGGGCCGGGCCAGGTCGGGGCCGAGGGGCGCTGCGCGGTCCTGCGGCACATGGCACTTCACGCAGGTGAACTGCGGCTGATGGAAGAGGATCGCGCCGCGCACCGCGTCGCCCTGCGTACGTGCGGCGCGAGCCAGGGCTTCCGCGCCTTCCGCGAGCAGTTGCTTTTCCAGCAACGGCGGAGCCGTCGGCAACTGCTCTGCCGCGAGGATCGCGGGGCTCGCGAAGGCAGCGGCGATCAGACACCAACGGAAGCGCACTTTGCACATGGCGTCGGCTCACTCTGCGGGTTCGCGACCCTGCGCAGAAGCGTGACGCATCCCCGCTTCTCCGCAGCGTCGCTAATCAGGGTAAAAGTAACTGCGATCGTTTACTTCGTCGGTTGACACAACCCCTTCATCGCTTCCCCCAGCGCTTGCCCCATCAGGCAATGGACCTTGGCGCTGCCGAGATAGTGATAAGGCGGCTGGCTGCCCATCTTCGAGAAGCGGTCCTGCAAGTCCTGGTTCAGCCATTTGTTGCCTTTGTAGCCCTCATCAAGCAGGGCCTGGGCCTTCTCGTCCCAGCAAGGGGCGGTATCGACCAGGGCCACATTGCCCTTGAATTCCGGGATCGCCGCGCCGGCTTCCTGGGCCTTGCGGAACGCGACCACGTTCGCGCTGAGCTTCGCGCCGCCGACCCCCATCTGTGCGACGACCACCGGCAGTTTCGGCTGCTTCAGGTCGCGGCGCAGATCGCGAATCAGGTGTTCGAGGTTCTTCGCGTACTCGGCGGTAAAGTCCTTGTTAATCATGTCGTTCCAGCCCTGAAACCAGACGAAGCCCGCCAGTTCTGCCCCCTGGCCGTCGTAGGCGGGAAAGTGCTCCTTCAGGTTGGCCAGCACGTCGCGCACTTCCTGGACCATTTGCTGGTATTCGTCGCCGACCTTCAGCTTGCCGTTCTGGATGCTCTCCTCCAGCCCCTTGCGCTGATTCTCCGGATAGTTCGCGAGCGGCAAAGCGCCGGCGCTCGGCGGTCGGAAATTCACCGCCAGGCTGCGACCGCCCCAGGCTGTCTTGATGAGCAGCACCTGGTTTTCCAGCGCATCGCCCATGACCTGGCCGAACATCAGTTCGGGGCCGATGTTGTCCTTGCTGACGCCGTAGCCCACGGTCAGGTTGCCCTTGCGCACCGTGCCGCCGCTCTTCGAGTAAATCCAGACGTCGGGCCGCTCAGCGTAACTGCCGTCCGCCTTCTTCAGTTTTTGCAGCAGCTTGCCATGCTGTGGATCTTCGCCGAGCCAATCCAGCGTGCGGATATGGCCGTAGCCCTGCATGTTCGACTGGCCGGCGAGCAAGAAGACCTTGACCGGGCCCTTCGCGGCCGGTTGAGCCAGGGCGGGAGCGGGGAACAGCAGAAGGGCAACGAGCATCAGAAGACGGCGGTTGAGATCACGCATGGCGGGTTCCTCGGTGGGTATGACGGCGGCGCGTGCGAGTCGGCGTGAGTCAGAGCCTATTCTTACTGCATGCAGAAAAACCGCAAGATAAAATAGACGCCAACCTATATAGAATTTACGCCAACCGTTTTCGGGTGCCTGGAGCGGATTCACCATGACACGACGGGCCACGAACCGCCGGCGCGTGGCGCTGGTGCTGGAACTGCAATGGCCCTACCGCCGACACGTCGATGTGTTCCTGGGGACGCAGCGCTATGCGCGGGAATGCGGCACCTGGGAGTGCGTCATCGACGAATACCCGCTGTTAAAGACGAGCCGGACGGGGTCGCCGGCTTACGACGGCATCATCGCCCGCGCGACCGGTAACCTCGCCCGTCAGGCCAGGCGCCGCGGCGTGCCCATCGTCAACGTCTGGCACAACTCGCCCGCGAGCGAGTTGCTGGGCGTGTTTCCCGATTTCCACAGCGCCGGCCAGGTGACCGCCCGGCATCTCCTGGAGCGCGGGCTGCGTCGCTTCGTCTGCGTCATGCACCCGCGCAACCGCACGCATCAGGTCATGTTCGCTGGTTACCGGGAAGTGCTGCGGGACGCGGGGTACGCCTGCACGAGCCACGCGCTACGTTCGAGCGATATGACGCGCAGCGAAGCCACCTGGCAGCACTACCAGGAAGCTTTGTCGCAATGGGTTGGTACCTGGCAGCGGCCCATCGGCGTCTTCGTGGCCTTCAACGATTGCACCGCGCGCTATGTGGTCAACGCCTGCGATCGGCAGGGTCAGCGCATCCCGGAAGATGTGGCCTTGGTCGTGGCCGACAACGACCTGCCGGTCTGCCTGCAACCGCCGCCCACGCTCACTGGCCTCGACCTGGATTACGAACGCGCTGGCTACGACGCCGCCCGCCTGCTCGATCAACTGATGGACGGAGCGACACCGCCGAAGGATGCGATCCTGGTGCCGGGCAAGGGCATCCACGCCCGGCAATCCACGGACTTTTTCGCGACCGACGACGAGCTGGTCCGCGAAGCGCTGCGCTTCATGGCCGCCCACTTGCAGGAACCGCTCGGTGTGAACGATGTGGCCCGTGGCGTGGCGACCTCGCGCCGCACCCTCGAGCGCCGCTTCCAGCAGATCGTCGGTCAGCCAGTGTATGCGGAAGTGCGACGACTCCGGATCGAACGCGCCAAACGCCTGCTGCTCGATACGAATCAATCCGTCAAGCAGGTGGCTTTGGCCGCCGGGTTCGCGGGTCCAGTGCAGCTCTATCAGGTATTTCGTCGTTTTGTCGGTTTGGCGCCGGGCGAGTTTCGCGCGACGGGAACGCGGGAAACAAAAAGCCTGAGTTGAAAGTTGTTGGAGCGAACCCCCGGCTTGTGGGGGCCGGGGTTCGCTCTGTGCCGTGCTGGTTACTTGCCCACCATTTCCTTGAGCGCGGGCATGATGGCCTCGGCCCAGATTTCATAGCCCTTCGGGCTGAGGTGCAGGAAGTCCGGCATGATGTCCTTGGGCAGTTGCTTGTCTTCGCCCAGGAACTTCGGGCCAATATCGAGGAAGCGCACCGTCTTGCCGCCGTCGTCCAGCTTGGCCAGGGTCTTGTTGACCTCGATCAACTTGTCGTTCTGGCTGTTGGGCAGCATCTTGCCGCGCGGAAAGACCGCGAGCAGCAGCACCTTGGTACTCGGCGACTTCTTGTGAATCGTCTTGACGATCTCGGTGACGCCCTCGGCGATGTCGGTCGCCGAATCAGCACCGCTGTTGTTGGTGCCGATCATCAGCACGGCGATCTTGGGCTTGATGCCGTCCAGCTCACCGTTGAGGATGCGCCAGAGCACATGCTGCGTCCGGTCGCCGCCAATGCCGAAGTTGGCGGCCTTCAGCGGCTCGAAGTGCTTCGCCCAGACGTCCTTGCCCGCGCCGCGCCAGCCGGCGGTGATGGAATCGCCGAGGAATAGCACCTCGACATCGCCCTTCTTGGCAATCTCGACATACGATTCGTGCGCCTTGGCGAAGCCGGGTTGCGGGGTCTTGCCGTCCTTGTCGAACTTCGGCGACGGTGTGGCGGCGGCGCTCTTCTTGGCATCGTCGGCGCGGAGCAGCGAAACCAACTGCTCGCCGCTGCCCAGCAGTAAGCCGGCGGTAAGAAGAAGTTGAAAGGTGATGCTGCGGGTCTGCATGGTGATGGCTCTCCTTGGTGAAAAAGTTGAACTGTAGGGTGGGGGGCGCGGTAGCGCGCAGCCCCCCCGCAAGTTTTTTGGGGTTTGGGCGCCGTTGGGGGGGGTGG
>JAEUIF010001498.1 GCA_016795185.1 Planctomycetia bacterium
CGATTGAACGAGGGGGCATGGTCCGCACAGCGGACCCTACGAGTTTGTCCGCCGGCACTCAGCTTTCGAGCAGCTTGCCGGTGGCGATCTGGAAGCAGGTGGTGTTGCCGTTACCGGTGAAGAGCCAGCGGCCGTCGGGAGAGAAGCTCAGGGATTGCACGGGCGTATCCAGTTCGTGCTGAGCCAGCAGCTGGCCGTTGTCCGCCTGCCAGATACGCACGGTGCGGTCCTCGCTGCCGGAGACCAGCACCTTGCCGTCCGGGTGATAGGCCAGGCAGTGGACGCCTTCCTTGTGGCCGGCCAGTTCGATGGCCAGTTCCTGCGTCTCGATGTCCCAGATGTAAATGGCTTCATCGAGCGAGGCGGCGGCCAACCAGCGGCCCGACGGATGAAAGGCGATGCTGGTGGTGCCGTAGTCGAAGACCGCCAGCTTGCTCGGCGCCTGGATGTCCCAGATGCAGATGGCGCCGTCGGAACCGCCCGTGGACATCCAGTCGATGCCGCCGCAGGCCAGCCGCTTGCCGTCGGGGTGGAAGGCGATGGTTTCGACCGTGCAGCCGTCGGCGGCTTCCAGCACCAGTAGCGCTGGATCGCCGGTGGCGGTGTTCCACAGCCAGACCGTGCCGTCGGACGCGGACGCGGACGCCAGCATTTGATTGTTCGGCGACCACGACAGGGCGGCCACCGGACCGCGCTGCCCGGCCAGAGTGAGGAACGGCTGGCCGCTGTCGGCATGACGTAGCTGGATGCGGGTGTCCGAACCGCCGCGCGCCAGCCAGCGGCCATCCGCGCTGAAGGCTGTCGCCAGCGTGCCGCTGACTTCCTCGGAGGCGATGATCCGGCGGTCGGCCAGGTCGTAGATGCGGAACGCGGTGCCGCCGCAGTTGCTGGCGAGGCGCGGGCCGGCCGGGCTGTCCGCGACGCTGACCGAATGCCGCGACGGACTGTTGCCGCCGGACAGCAGCCGGCCGCGCTGCGGGTCCCAGACGTGCAGGATGCGGTCCAGGCCGCCCGACGCCAGAAAACGGCCGTCCAGGCTGAAGGCCAGCGCGCGGATCTCGTCCTCATGCTGGTTGAGTAAGTGTTGCGTCTGCCAGGTGGCGGCGTTCCAGACGTGGATGGTGTCGTCGGAATCGGCGCAGGCCAGCAGCCGGGCGTCCGGGCTGAAGGCCGCCGCCAGCACCTGCTCGGCATGGCTATTCAGGATAATCACCGGCTCGCCGCGCACCGGCTCCCAGACGCGAGCGGTGTTGTCCCAGCCGGCGGACACCAGCCGCTGCCCGGAGGGGTGCCAGGCCAGCGCGGGAATGCGGTCGCTGTGGCCCGTCAGGGTGGCATGCTTCTCGCCGCCATTCACGTCCCAGAGGTGGATCAGGCGATCCTCGCCCGCGGAGGCCAGCAGCGTGCCCTGCGGGTTGAAGCTGAGCGCGCTGACGGGCTGCTGATGGCCGGGCAGCTCGCGCACCAGCTGGCGGGTGGCCAGGTTCCACAGGCGGACGCTGCCGTCGTCGTGCCCGGTGGCGATCAGGGAAAAGTTATGCGTGAAGGCGGCGGTGGTTACCCAGCTGGGCTGCGTGATGGTCGCCAGCTGCTGGCCGGTCGCCACTTCCCAGAGCGTCAGGTCGTCGCTGGCGGAGGCGAGGAAGCGGGCCTCGTGGCTGAAGACCCACAGGGTTTCCAGGTCGCTGAGCACATGCTGCCGCAACCGCTGGCCCGTGCTGGTGTGCCACTGCCGCAGCACGCCGGGTTCCTCGACCGACCAGAGCGTGCCGTCCTTGGCGAAGGCGACGGCCGACAGGTCGCCGTCGGCATGGAAGCGCGGCTCGCCGTAGACGCGCTCGACCGGCACCGACGCACCCGCCGGGCCTGCGTTACCTTCCAAGGGCTTGGGGGTCATCGGACGCCTCGCGCTCCAGGAATCTCGAACGGGAGCGCCCGGCCAACCGGCCGGGCCTCACACGTTGCCACGGGAGAGTGATGCTTCGGGGTGCTACCCAAGTCTACTTCAAATTCGCGCTGGACGAAGGGCCAAAACCTGGTCAGGGACGCGGGCGACAGGGCGACCATCAGAGGATGATATGGGTTCCGACAGGCGGACTCAAGGGGCGAAGCAACTTCCAGGCGTCAGCCTGGTGCGGAGCCCAAGGAGTGGTTGTCGGCCCGGCCGGCGTACGTCGGGCTTTCCAGCCCGACACACAGCGCCGGAGATTTGCCGCACGCAGTTGGTCGCATCAGCGGACGCCCCGCACCATGCCGGCGCTGCGTGTCGGGCTGGAAAGCCCAACGTACCTGGGGTGACCACCGACGGCCGGACACTACCCCCGCAGCGGCACCGCGAAGCGCTCCACCTCCGCGAACGTCCGCTGGTCTGCGTGGAAGCGCCGGCGCACGCCGGTCAGCGCGCGGCCCGCGATCGTGTACTCGTGATAGCAGCACGTATGCGCATCGGTGGCGCTGCCGGCGCAGATGACCGGGAACGGCGCGACCGCGCGGTCGTCCACGACGTAGCCCTGGTGCCGATGGCCGTGCAGCCAGAGCGACACCCCGCCCCGGTCGCACACCGCCAGCAGCTGATCCAGGTTGCGCAGCCGGTGCCAGGAACGTTCCGGGCGGCCCCGCGCGTCGCTGACGGGGAAGTGCGTCACCAGAATGCGCGGTCCGTCCGCCAGCGTCGGCAGCAGTTGTTCCAGGCGGCGCAGCTCGTCATCGGCCACCCGGCCGGTCGCATCCCAGGGAATCCAGTTGCCGCCGCAGGAATTGACGCCGACCAGCCAGAACGGGCCGAGCCGCTGGGCGAAGGGGTAGGGCGCGCCGTCGAGCCGCTGGCCCTGCTGCCAGCCGGCGAAGCAGCGCTCGAAGATGCCCGAGGTCTCCGCGGCGCGCGTGTAGTAGTCGTGATTGCCCGGCACCGCGATGCCCGGCACCGTCGAGCGAGCCACGCCCAGCACCTGGGCCGTGCGTTCCGTCTCGCTCAGGAAGCCGAGCGTGGTGGCGTCGCCGGAGAAGACGATGCCGTCCGGCGGCCGGGCCTGGATGTCCGCCGCGAGCACGGTCAGCAACGACTCGGCTTGCCGGAAGCGCTGGCTGCGCGCCGACAGGTGGTTGTTGTAGAAGCCGCTCAGGCGCTTGCCGAACCAGTCGGGCCAGGTCCAGCCCAGCGGCCGGGCCGTCAGGTGGACGTCGCTGAAATGCACCAGGCGGATGGCATCGTTCATGGTTGCTCGCCGTCGTCGCCCACGGTTACTCTGCCAACTGGCCACTCGCGGGCGGGGATTCGTACAATTTCCCCCAACGTTCCCGGAATGCCGGACGCCGGCGGATCGCGCCATACCTCCAGCGAGGATGTTATACCCATGCCGAAGGTTACGTTCGTCAAGGAAAAGAAAGAGATCGAAGTGCCCGCCGGCGCCAACCTGCGGGACGAGGCCACGAAGGCCGGCGTCCCGGTTTACAAGGGGCTGGACAAGCTGGTGAATTGCCGGGGCTTCGGCCTGTGCGGCACCTGCCGGGTGCTGGTCAAGAAGGGCATGGAGAACCTCAGCCCGAAAACGACGAAGGAAAAGGTCAACTTCAACCTGCACCCACTCGGCATGATGGCGGTGATCGGCCACGAGGAAGAGATGCGCCTGTCCTGCCAGGTAACGATCAACGGAGACTGCTCGGTCGAAACCACCCCCGACCTGAACCTCAGCGGCGAGAACTTCTGGCAGAAGCCGTACCCGAACAAGTAACCTTTACCCTTCCGCGTCGCCCCGTCGTCCCCCGCCGGCACCTTCGGCTACGGCGGCCCGCTGTCCGGCCGCCGCGCATGTGCTGGTTGATCCTCTCCCATTTTCCGACACGTTGCAAAGCGCTGTTTCGGGCGAGCGGCGGGCGTCAGCCCGCTGTTTGCTCGCACCAACAGCGGGCGAGAAAAAGGGGTCGGGAGTCGTTTCCGGAATCGACTCCCGACCCCTTTTTCCCTCCTTTACCGCTCTTTCTTTGTGGGATCGTGACCGACTGGGCCCACGGCTGTGCATGGGCCTGCACCCGGCGTTCACGACCTCGACTTTTCCGCACTCGAAGAATCCGCAGTGGCGACACGGCGATTGCGTTGAGACCGCGCGGCCGAGATAATACGGCAGGGGTCGAGGGTGAAGGAGGCCAGTTGCATGAACACCTACGCAACATCCGCGACGGTTGAGGCTCGGGGCGAGGTCCGGGTGGCCGGGGTGCCCTTCGAGCCGGGCACCGAGGTCGAGGTGACGATCACCCCGAAAGCGCCGCCGGCCGTCGGGCTGTGCTTCGACGGCAACGTGCTCGTCCATCAGGGGGTGGGGACCGGGCCGGCCGTCCAGGATGTCCGGGACGAACGTCTGGACCGCCTCGGTCAAGGACGATCGGGATGAAAGCACTGCTCGACACGTCCACGCTGATCGCCGCGATGCTGTCCGATCACGTCCACCACGCCCAGGCCCTGCCGTGGCTCGCGCGGGCCAAGAGCGGCGGGTTCGAGTTTATTTGCTCCGGACACAGCCTGGCGGAAATCTATGCCGTGCTGACGCGCTTACGGCGGGTGCCGCTGATCGGTCCGGACGATGCGTTGCGGTTGATCCAGGAAAACGTCACGGCCCACGCGCACGTGCAATCGCTTTCCAGTGGCGACTATGCCCAGCTGATCGACGCGCTGGCCAAGCACCGGATCGTGGGCGGCGCCGTTTACGACGCCATCATTGCCCGCGTCGCTGAGCTGGCGGCCGTGGACCACCTGGTGACGTTGAACGTCGCCGATTTTCAGCGCGTCTGGCCTGCCGGCATGGCACGAATCGTGTCGCCGCTGGACCAGCCGCCGCCCTGAGCCAAACCCCTTTCCTTGCCGCTGCCGCACTTCCGCGGCGTCAGCTTCCGTTTCGATTTGCATTTCGCCCGCGCAACGATACCCTGAAGCGACCGCCACTTCCCTGCCGTTATCCCGGAGGGTTCGACCCATGCGCCGCTTCCTCTCCTTGGTCCTGCTCCTGTCGGCGATGCTCGCACTCCTGCCCTCAACCGCCGAGGCGCAGACTCCCGACGAACTGACGACGCTCATTCAGCGGCTCATCGACCTGGACTCCCTCGACATCGCGAAGGACGTCAAGTTTCGGCCCGGCATCGAACCGCCACTGTTCGCGCTCGACGCCGATGAGTCCGCCATGAAAGTGCTAAAGAATCCCTACGAGGTCTTCGGGAAGAACACGCCCGGCGCGGGCGGTTGGTATCGTGTCTCCTTCACGGTGCCGGAGAAGATCGGCAAGTTTCCGGTGCCCAAGAACGGGTTCAACATGGGCGTCGAGAGCAACTGCCTGGGCAGCTGGGAGATTTACACCTACAGCAACGGCAAGCCCGTGGGCTCGGCGATGGCGTCGGGCGTGTCCGGCGCGGTGCAGCAGGGCAATGTGCTCTCCAACCGCGGGCAGCACGCCACCGCCTGGATGAGCAACGCGCCGATTCCCACGAAAGCCGGCGACAAGATCACCGTGGCCATTCTCGCCACGGCGACGCCGCTGGGCCGCGGCAGCCCCGAAGGGTTCGCCCTGCGTCATCTGCGCTTCCGGTTCGCCCTGGGCCACACGTTCACCCGGCAGCCGTTCTTCGGCAGCGTCACCGGCCCCGGTCAGGGGACCGGCCTGCTCGGCGCACGCGAAATGCTGACAACGCTTCAGGGCGACAACCTGAAAGCCCTGCAAGAGAAGCTGAAAGGCCCGCTATCCCGCACGGACACGCTCTTCCAGGCAGCGGAAACGGAACAGCTCGACGAGCTGACCAAAGCCATGAAGGCCCTGATTCCGGAGTTCAATGCGGCGTTGAAGAAGTAGCTGGAGCAATTTGCAGCCGGGTGTAGTCAGCGTCGCACGGTTTCAGCCCCGGAGGGGGCGGCGTGGTGTAGCCAGGGGCGGACGCCTATTGGCATCTACACCAGTCAAACGGCCGGAGGCTGGGTGCCATGCTTGGGCGGCTCCCGCCGATGATCAGGTGCTGCCGGTCTTACCGCCCAAGCATGTGAAGCCGCTGTTGGTCCACATGCTTGGGCGGTGGCACCGCTGCCAGGTCCTGCACCGGCG
>JAEUIF010000029.1 GCA_016795185.1 Planctomycetia bacterium
CAGGTCTTGAGGGGCACGAATCCCCTTGCCTTTCCGCGCGAGGAAGTGGAGCGGTTCCAGAAACAACGGCGCAATACCCGCCAGTCCGTCGGGGGTCGATGAAACCTGCTGGGTCAAGGCGAGTTCGACGCTGCCGGCACGCAAGAGGGCGACGTTCTCCTCGGTGCCGGCGGTCTCGACGACCCGCACTGGCCGCCCGACCCGCTCGTGCAAGCGTTCCGCGAAGCGCTGGGCGAGTTCGTCGTAAAGGCCGCCCTTCTTGCCGGTGGCGATGCGGACCTCGGCAGGTAGGGCCTCGCGCGAAGTGTACCAGATGACGACGCAAGCAACGATCACCGCATTGGCGGTAATCGCGACACAGATGCGAGCGGCGCGAGCGATACGGCGCATGAGGATTTTCCTCACTGTTGGCGAACTCGGAGGGGCATCCGGAGTGTAATTCGTTGCTCAATGCTGAGAATTGGGGGCGAAGCGGCAACGCATGTTGCAACCGGCGGCGCTTGCCGCGCAGCTTCTGCCTTCGTATCTGCTTGCGCTTCTGGTTCCTGGACACGGCACGGCCACTCCCGGTTCCAGGCGAGTAACGCACTGCATACATAATACGCAGAGCGGGCCGGCGCCGGGGGAACGGCGGGTGTCTGTTCAGGCGCGCGGGTGGAACTGCTTGTGAATGGCCCGCAGGCGTTCGCGGTCCACGTGCGTGTAGTGCTGCGTGGTGCGGATGTTGGCGTGGCCGAGCATTTCTTGCACGCTGCGCAGGTCCGCGCCGCCTGAGAGCAAGTGGGTCGCAAAGCTGTGCCGCAGCGTGTGCGGGCTGACCTTGGCGTTGAGCGCCGTCCGCCGCACGTACTTCTTGACCAGCACCCAGAGCATCTCGCGCGTCAGCCCCTGGCCACCCCGGCTGACGAAGACCCACGGTGCGTCCAGGTTGGCCTGCACCAGCTGCGGCCGGAGTTCGTTCAGATAGACGCGCAGCGCCGCCAGGGCCGGCTTGCCCAGCGGCACCACCCGCTGCTTGCTGCCCTTGCCCAGGCATTTGCAGAAGGCCGCGTCGAGGTGCAGGTCCATCAGCTTCAGGCCCACGACCTCGGAAGCCCGGCAGCCGGTGGCGTAGAGTGTTTCCAGGATGGCGCGGTCGCGCAGATAGAAGCGATCGGTGGGTTGCGGCGCGGCCAGGAGTTTTTCCACGCTGTCTGGACTCAGCACCTGGGGAATGCGCGCCCAGAGCGCTGGGGAGTTGAGCAACTCCACGGCGCGCGGGTCGCCGCGTTCCTCCATGCGCAGGAAGCGGTAGAACATCTTCAGCGAGACCAACCCCCGCGCGATGGTAGCCGGCGCCAGTTCGGCGTCGCGCAGCTGGCTCAGATAGTGGCTGAGTTCGCGCAGCGTGGGTTGCAGGTAGTCTGCCAGCCCGCCATCGGCCGCCCACATGTGGAAGCGGTCAAGGTCGCGGCCATAGGCCAGCACCGTGTTGGCGGCCATGCCGCGCTCCGCCCGCAGATAATCGCGGAATGCCTTGATGTCGTCAGCCAGGACGACGAACTGATTCGGACCGGCAGGCATGGTCGATGTTCCTCCCGGAACGATCATTCGGCCGTCGCGTCGGGCCGGAGTCAGGCATTCCGTGGCGGCTGGAACCTGCGGAGGGCGACCGGGCGAACGCCGTTGAAGCTACCGTCAAACCCGGTGCAATCCCTACATTCGTTGTATTCCACATGGTCGGCTGACTGGCAAACTTCGACCCATCGTAGCAGAAGCCCAAGGCTGGGTTGTAGCGATTCTGTCGCCTGGCGACAGGTCGAAGGTGGGCCGGCTCGCCAATCGACGGCAAACCCGTCGCGACGCCCGGCCCAAATCTCCGATGAAGCCGTTACCCTGAAGGCTGGATGCCTCCCGGGAAATCGATTGGCAAGGACGCCCATCGTGAACGCACGCATTCTCTTCACCACCGTTCGGATGGCCCTCTGGCCAGCTTTGCTGGCCGGCCTGGCTGCGTTGCAGCCCGCCGCCGCCCAAGAACGCGCGGACGCGCCGCCCGCCGTGGCGCAGGCACCCAAGGAAGGTGAGCCGGAGAAGAAGGATGCATCGCTGCGCCCGGAAGACGTCTTCAAGCTGCCGCTCGAGCAGCTGGGCAACGTCCCCGCGCGTGCCCCGGCCACCGGCAGCTTCCAGACGCCGGTTTCGTCCGTGACGCGCAGCCTCGACATTCCCCTGCCCACCGCCGGCGCCGCGCCGGCCGCGCCGTCCGCCACCGTGGGCGCGTCGCCCGCCGCGGTTTACGTCATCACCGCCGAAGACATCGAACGTTCCGGGCAGCGGACCATTCCCGACCTGTTGCGCATGGTGCCGGGTCTCGAAGTCGCCCGCATCGACGCCAACAAGTGGGCGGTTAGTTCGCGCGGTTTCAATAATCGCTTCGCCAACAAACTGCTCGTCCAGATGGACGGGCGCACGCTCTACACGCCGCTGTTCGCTGGCGTCTTCTGGGATGAACGCGATACGCTGCTCGCCGACATTCAGCGCATCGAGGTCATTCGCGGCCCGGGCGCGACGCTCTGGGGCTCGAACGCCGTCAACGGCATCATCAGCATCGTCACCAAGCCAGCCAGCGAGACTCAGGGCTGGCTCATGGAAGGTGGTTCGGCCACCGACCAGTCCGCCCAGGGCTTCATTCGCTACGGCGGCCAGGTCAACAAGGACCTCCACTACCGCTGGTACCTCAAGTACTTCGACTGGGACAACGGCTACGGCCCGCAGGGGCAACCCGGCTTCGACGGCTGGGACCAGCTGCGCGGCGGTTTTCGGATGGACTGGAAGGTTTCCGATGACGGCAGCCTGATGGTCCAGGGCGACCTGTTTCAGGGCCGGCTGGGCGATACGCTGACGACGCCGACTCTGGCCCCGCCGTTCACCCAGACGGTGGATGAGCAGATCGATATCGGCGGCGGCTTCTTCCTCGCCCGCTACGACCATGTACTCTCCAAGGAATCGAACCTGTCGCTGCGCTTTTTCTACGACCGCACGCACCGCAGCGAGTTCATGGTCGGCGAGGATCGCGACATCCTCGACCTCGATTTCCAGCACCGCTTCCCGATCGGTGAACGCCACGATCTGATCTATGGCTGGAACTACCGCTACACGACAGATGGCATCCGCAACAGTTTTGGGATCGAGTTCGATCCGCGAGCGCGCGGCGACCATCAGTTCAGCTGCTTCGTGCAGGATGATGTGGCGCTGGTCAAGGACCGCCTGCACTTCATCTTCGGCTCGAAGTTCGAGTACAACGACTACACCGGCTTCGAGATGCAGCCCAGCACGCGACTGCTCTGGACGCCGAGTGAACGACAGACGGTCTGGGGCGCGATCTCCCGCGCGGTGCGCATTCCGTCGCGGGCGGACGAGAATATCCGCGTGGCGGTAGAAGCCATTCCGCCCGGCGTCGCCCCGCTGCCGCTGGTGCCGACGTTCCTCGGCAACCCCACGCTGCCGGCCGAAACGGTCATCGCCTATGAGGCGGGCTATCGCGTCAGCCCGACCGAGAAATTTCAGATCGACCTGGCCGCCTTCTTCAACGACTACGACGACCTGCGCAGCATCGCCCCGCCGGGGCCGCCGATCTTGCAAACGTCGCCTTTCCCGTATCTGCTGCTGCCGATCCCGTTCGGGGACCAGCTGTACGGCGAGACCTACGGCGTGGAACTGGCGGCCAGCTGGCAGGTAGCGGAGTACTGGAAACTGCATGCGGGCTACACCTGGTTGCAAGTCCAGCTGCATGCCGAGCCGGGAACCTTCGCCCGCGAGGCCGAGGAAGGCACCTCGCCGCACAACCAGTTCAATCTGCGTTCGTACCTCGACCTGACGCCGACGATCAAGTTCGACACCGGGCTCTACTACGTCGATAACTTGCCCGCGCTCAACATCCCGCACTATCTGCGTTTGGACGCCCGCATCGCCTGGCAGCCGCGCTCGGGCTTCGAGGCCGTCCTCGGCTTCCAGAACCTGCTCGACCCGCGCCACCTCGAATTCCGGCAGGAGTTCCCGAACATCCTGTCCACTGAAGCGGAGCGCGTCGTCTACGGGTTCGTGCGTCTGAAATACTGAGTGTCTGTCGCTAAAGCCCCTCGCCCCTTGCGGGAGAGGGGTTGGGGGTGA
>JAEUIF010000034.1 GCA_016795185.1 Planctomycetia bacterium
CAATGTTTTGCCACTGCGCGCCAAATGCTTCTTGGCACGGAGTGGCAAAAACCCCAATGTTTTGCCACTGCGCGCCAAACCGCTCCGATTGCACTGACTGCCCTTGAACGACCGCACCCCGGTTTGGCAGACTCCAGATAGCCGCCGATTCCGGGCCGGTTCCGACGATCCAAAAAAATAGGTTTATCCTATTTCATTTCAAGAAGATTTTCGGTACTTAACCCGGTTGTGAGGCGGCCTAATTAGGGGTAGTCTGAAACTGGTCCATTGCACGCCGTCGCTCTCCGACCGAAAGGACACCCCGCCATGTTCTCCCGACTCTGCTTGCTACTGGGCTGCATCGCGCTGCTGTGCTTCGTGGGCACCCCCAGCATGGAAGCGCAGGCGCAGAAAAAAACCGAGAAGAAAAAAGTCGAGGTGCCCTTCCCGCCGAAGCTGCCGGACGGCAAGGAAGTCGCCACGGATACCAGCGAGGACTTCCTGAAGCCGCTAGGCATGCTCAAGGACGATGTGATCATTGCCAAGAAAGCGCCGACCGTCGATTTCATGTACTACCCCGGCCAGGACTACGCCGGGAAACCCTGGTCCATCTGGGGTGATGGCTGCGCGGTCGAGGGCAAGTATTACTCCGCCATTGGCGACCACCTGGCCCCGCGCGGCACCGCCCTGGTCTGCGAATACGACGCCACGACGAAGAAGCACCGCGTGCTGGTGGATGTGAGCAAGTTCCTGGCTTCCGCCGGAGCACTGCCGGAAGGCATGAACTACGCACCGGCCAAAATTCACGGCCGCATCGACCTCGGCAGCGACGGCTGGCTCTACTACTCCACGCATCGCGGTTCGCCCGGCACCACCACCGACCAGAACGGCTACCTCGGCGACTGGGTGTTTCGCACCCACCCCGAAACCGGCAAGACCGAGATCGTGGTGTCGCACCCGGTGCCGAAGCACTGCATTCCGTGCAGCGTGCTCGATCCGCAACGGCTGATCTTCTACGGCGGCACCGCGGCCGGCAAGGACGCGCCCGCGCAGGGCGTGCAGTTCTTCGCCTACGACGCCAAGGCGAAGAAGATGCTCTACTCCGGCCCGGACGGCCCAGCCCGCTACATGTTCTTCGCCAGGTCCACCGGCAAGCTCTACTTCACGCCGCGCGACGAGGCCAGCGCTGGCCCGCTGATGCGCTTCGATCCCGCCAAGCCCGGCGCGCCCGAGCAAGTCGGCGTGGAACTCGGCCTGCGGGCGGCGACCCAGGAAACGCCGCAGGGCATGATCTACACCGTCTCGAAAGACCCTGAAGCCACGCTCTGGGCTTTCAACACCAAGACCGAAAAGGTCGAGAAACTGGGTTCGGCCGTCGTGGCCAAGCAGGCGTACATCGCCACGCTCGACGCCGATCCAACCGGGCGCTACCTCTACTACACGGCCGGCGCGCATGGCGGCAGCGAAACCGAAGGCACTCCGGTGGTGCAGTACGACCTGAAGACCAAGCAGAAGAAAATCCTCGCCTTCCTGCACCCGTTCTACAAGGACAAGTACGGCTGCACGCTCAAGGGCACCTTCGGTTCCGCCGTCGATCCCAAGGGCGACAAGGTCTACATCACCTGGAACAACACGCGCACCAGCGGCAACGCCTGGGACTCCTGCGTGCTGACGGTCATCCACATTCCGGAATCCGAACGGCAGCCGTGATTTTCCTGGCCGCTTACCGACGAGCGGTTAGCTTTGTGTGCTAGCCCAGGCCTTCAGGCGTGGGCTAGCACACAAAAATGCGGCCAAGAGGAGCTTGCTATGAATCGTTGGCTGATTTGCGCCGCCGCGACACTGTTTGCTGTCTATGTGGGGACAGCACTGGAAGTCACCGCACAAGGCGACAAGCAACCCGCCGGCAAGTATCCCTTCGTCTTCCGGGACGCAGGCGACGAAGCTGGCCTGTTTCCGCACGTCGCCGGGATGCGTGGCCATGCCGCCGGCTGGGGCGACGTGGACGGTGACGGTTGGCTCGACCTCTACGTCGGCGCGTTCTACGAAAACTCGATGAAGGCCAACCTGTTCTTCCGGAACAGCAAGGGCAAGTTCCAGCTCGACGGCCAAGAGCAATTGCGCTTGCCAGGCCGTCCGAGCGCCGCCTTGTTCGCCGACCTGGACAACGACGGCGACCTCGACCTCTACGTTTCGAGCATGCCGCAGCCCAAGCGAAATCTGCTCGGCTGCAAGCTGTTTCGCAATGACGGCGGCGGCAAATTCACCGACGTTTCCAAGGACAACGCCGCCTGCCCGGAAGCCTTTGGCGGACGCAGCGCGGCGGTGCTCGACTACGACGGCGACGGGCTGCTCGACCTGCTGGTCGGCGAGGACCCGCTGCCTGGCTACAACGGCTCCAAGACGAAAAGCTCCCGACTGTTCCGCAACCTGGGCAACCTGCAATTCGAGGACGTGACGCAAGCCGTGGGTATTCCGGCCGGCGTGCCGGGGCTGGGTGTGGCGGCGGCCGATGTGAACGACGACGGCTGGCCCGACATTTTCCTCGCCTCCAGCGGCGGCGGCAACGTGCTGTTCATCAACGACGGCAAGGGGAAGTTCCGCGAGGTGCCCGACTCGCGCAAGCTTTTCGCCTTCGAGGGCGTCGGCGGCGACAACATGGTGTGCGGCGTCTGCTTCGGCGACGTCAACCGCGACGGCCGGCTCGATATCGTGCTCGGCCAGCACTTCTCGACGCCGTGGGTCAAGCCCGTCG
>JAEUIF010000055.1 GCA_016795185.1 Planctomycetia bacterium
GGGGGCTGTTCCGCGCCCTTCACGACCGCATGCACGGCGATGTCGGATAGCCCCGCCATGCCGGCTTCGCCGCTGGCCAGCAGGAAGCAGGGGCCGATGCGGTCGTCGTCTTCCAGCGGCGGCAGGTGGCGGTGCAGCGAGAGTTCGCCGTCGGCTTTCTGGATCAGAAAGCGCGTGTCGGAGATGCGCAGCGACCGCTGAAAGCTGCGCAACGGCACGGAGCGGAAGCGCTGCGTGTGCAGCAGCAGGTCGCCCGCCAGCCAGTTCACGCTCCAGTCGCCGATCTTGCGCGCGACCTTGGCGGGCGTGACGCTGACCAGGGTCTGCCGGCCCGCCAGCTGGGAGCTGGTCAGCGTCGCGGTCTCGCTGAAGCTCGTGCCGCCCTTCTCGGCGCGGAACTCGACGCGCAGCCCCACATCCGCCAGCGGCGCTAGACTGGTCGCGCTGGTGAGCACCGTGGTGGCGGTCAGGCCCTTGCACTGGGTCGAGACGAAGGTTTGACAGGCGACGGCCTGGCCGCCGATCTGCGCGAACAGCGCGGGCAACTGCACCCGCAGCCCCTTGAGGAACTCCTCGCGCGACAGCACCGGCAGCGTGAGATGGCCCAGCACGTTGCTGCGGTAGCGTAGCTCGGCGTTCACGGTGGCGCGCGGCGGCGGCAGGCGGAAGAACAGGCGGTGCTGGTCCTGCTTCTCGTCGCGGCGCAGGCTCTCGGCCGCCACCGGCGCGCGGTCGGGCAGCACCAGCTGAAAGTCGGCCTTGGCCCGCCCGACGGGCAGGTTGCGCAATATGGCTTCCACCAGCACCGCTTCCGCGTTCCACGGAATGGGTTGGTCGTGCAGGGTCAGGCCGGCTTTCTCGTAGCTGTAATGCAAAAGCTGCGGCTTGATCCCGAGCCGGATCAGGGGCCGCAGGTCATTCATGGCTGAGTCGAGCCAGCGCTTGAGCCAGGGCCACATCGAGGTCCCCCGCGGAGGATGGCGTCGCCTCCGCCCGGCAGATCAAGCAGTCCGCCAGGCGGGGAATGCGAAACCGATACGGCCGAAATGCCTCGTCGAACACCTGCTCCACCCGTTGCAGCGTCAGCAACAGACTGGTGAAGCCCGGTTGATACTTTTCACCGTCCGCCAGCAAGCCGAGCGTGACGACCGCATGCAGACCGGCGATCGCGCCGATGGAAGCCTTGCTCGCCGGCACCGTCGCTTCCTCGACCGGGCCGCCCGGCTGCGAGTAATCGGGCGCTTTGGGCTTCTCGACGGTGGCCTCGCGTTTCAAATGGCTGGCCACGCAGCCGTAGCAGGGACCGCCGGGCACGAACCAGTGGACGAAGCCGCCGATGCCGCCGCTGAGCACCTCGCCGAGCGTCCAGGGTTTGCGGTGGCGGCGCATCAGCAGGTCGAAGTGGAACTTGGCCGCTTCGTTGTCGGCAGCGCAGACGCCAATGTCCGCCGTCGCGACCGCGCGTTCGATGGCTTCCTGCTGAGCCGGATCGAGCAGGTCGCAGGCCAGCGTCTCGACCTGCAAATCGGGCCGGCGCTCCCGCAGCCAATCTTCGGCCAGGACCGCTTTCAACTCGCCGACGGCGGAGCGGGGGAAGAGGTGCCGCGCGACGTTGTGCGGCTTGTAGACGTCCGGTTCGACCAGCGTGACGCGGGTGATGCGGCTATCGCGGCCGATCATGTCCAGCACGGGCATACCGCCGGAACCGGCGCCGACCTGGAAAACGTGAGCCATGCGTGCGGGT
>JAEUIF010000069.1 GCA_016795185.1 Planctomycetia bacterium
GGCTTCCCCCGCACCCCTCCCCCTCTCCCGCCGGGGGAGAGGGAGCAATCAACGGTCCACCTCGTTCACTTCTCGAATGGCCGCGTCCGGCGTGCGCGCCGCGCGGCGGAGGATTCTTCATGTCGCTACTCTCCCGGCGAACTGGCCCTGCGCAGCGTAAGGCGAGCGTCCTGTTGCGCGTGGAAGAACTGGAGAACCGCATTGTTCCGGCGATTCTCACCGTCGGCGCGGGCAAGATGTTCACCACGCTCGGCGCTGCCGCCGCCGCGGCCAACGACGGCGACACGATTCGCCTCGATGCGGGCACGTTCACGGGCGCGGCAGCCGTCGCCGTCTGGTCGGACAGCAACATTACCATCGAGGGCGTCGGCGCGTCGCGCACCGTGCTCGACGCCACCGGCTTCAACCTGCCCAACCGCAAGGGCATCTTCACCATCACCGGCAGCAACGTCACGGTGCGCAATATCGAGTTCATCGGCGCGCACGACAGTGCCGGCGTGGACAAGAACTGGGCCGGCATACGCCAGGAAGGCGACAACCTCACCGTCCAGAACTGCTACTTTCACAACAACGACAACGGCATCCTCGGCGGCGGGTCGGCGAACTCCGAGGTGATCGTCGAGTATTCCGAGTTTTCCCGCAACGGCTACGGCGACGGCCAGTCGCACAACATGTACATCGGCGATATCCGCTCGTTCACGCTGCGGCACAGCTACACGCACGACGCCATCGTCGGCCACGACGTGAAATCGCGGGCCGTCACCAACATCATCGTGTCCAACTGGATCGGCGGCACCGGGGCAGGCTCCGAGAGCTACGAGATCAACCTGCCGGACGGCGGAACGAGCTACATCATCGGCAATGTCATCCGCCAGGACGCGAGCACGCAGAACTCGACCATCGTGGACTGGGGCTCGGAGAACAACGGCGGGGCCAACCCGTCGCTGGGCTTCTACTTCATCAACAACACGGTCATCAACGACCGCAGCGCCGGCGGCACTTATGTCCGCATGCTGGGCGCCACGCTGCCCAGCGACGTGCGGCTGGTGAACAACATCTTCGCCGGTTCGGGTACGTCCGCGACCACTTTCAGTGGCCCCGCGACCGCGCAGCAGTTAAACAACGTCAAGGCGGCCAACCCGGGCTTCGTCAACGCCGCCGCCCGCGATTACCAGCTGACCAGCGTCGCGACGACGGTCATCAACCAGGGCATCGATCCGGGCTCGGCGAACAGCGTGGACCTCGAACCCGTCTGGCAATACCTGCCAACCGCTCAGCGCGAGTCGCGCGTCGTCTGGGGCAGCGCCATCGACCTCGGCGCGTACGAGTTCGGTTCGGCCCCGCCGACGAATCAGCCGCCGACCGTGGCCACGCAGGCGGCGGCTTCGGCGAATCCCGTCACGGGCACCACGGTCAACCTGAGCGTGCTCGGCGCGGACGATGCGGGCGCCGCCGGCCTGACCTACACCTGGTCGCTGACCGGCACCCCGCCCGCGGGCGTCACCTTCAGCGTCAACGGCACCAACGCGGCGCGCAACACCACGGCGACCTTCTCCCGGGCCGGCGTCTATGCCTTCCGTGTCACGATCCGCGATGCCGCCGGCTTGACGACCACCAGCAACGTCAACGTCACAGTCGCGCAGAAGCTGACCAGCATCGCGGTCACGCCCGGCGCGGTTACCCTCGGCAGCAGCGGGGCGCAGCAGTTCGTGGCTCAGGGCCGGGATCAATTCGGCGCGGCGCTGAGCGTGCAGCCGGCGTTCACCTGGGCGCTGCTGACTGGCAGCATCGGCAGCATCACCACGGCGGGCCGTTACACCGCGCCGGCGACCGGCAACGGCGCAGCGACCGTGCGGGCCACGAGCGGCACTGTCAGCGGCACCGCGACCGTCACCGTGCAGGGCGCCTCCAGCTTGCAGCCACTCCAGCAGGCCAACGACACGAACGGCCTGGTGGTCGTGGAAGCGGAGAACTTTGACGGCCGCAGCACGCAAAACGGCAAGAGCTGGGCCGTCTCCACGGCCAGGGCTGGTTACTCGGGGACCAGTGCCCTGGTCGCCACCACGAACACTGGCGTCACCAACGATACCAACTACGTTACGGCCAGCCCCCGGCTGGATTACCAGGTCAACTTCGTCAAGACGGGCATCCACTACGTCTGGGTGCGCGGCCTCGGGCCGACGGCGAATGACGACAGCCTGCACGTCGGCCTCGACGGCGCTGCCGTCGCCAGCGCCGACAAGGTGGGCAACCTGACCACCGCCTACGGCTGGACGCGCAACACCCTCGACGGCGTGGTGGCGACCATCAACGTCACGACCGTTGGCGTCCACACCATCAATGTCTGGATGCGCGAGGACGGTGTGGTCCTGGACAAACTGCTGCTGACCACGAACGCGAGCTACACGCCGACCGGCACCGGGCCTACGCCGAGCGCTCGCACGGCACCCGCCGTCAACGGCCTCACGGCGACCTACTTTGACAACAAGGATTTCACCGGCGCCAGCGTCAGCCGCATCGACTCGACGGTCAACTTCAACTGGGGCAGCGGTTCGCCGGCCGCCGGCATCGGCGCGGATACGTTCTCGGCGCGCTGGACCGGCAAGATCAAGCCGCGTTACTCGCAGACCTACACCTTCTACACCACCAGCGACGACGGTGTGCGGCTGTGGATCAACGGCCAGCTCCTCATCGACCAGTGGAACGACCACAGCCCGACGACGCACAGCGGCACGATCACCCTGCAAGCGAATCAGCTCTACGACATCCGCCTGGAGTATTACGAGAACGGCGGCGGCGCGGTCATGAAACTCGAATGGCAAAGCGCCAGCCAGGCGCGGGAAGTGGTGCCGCTGAGCCAGCTGTTCAGCAGGTAAATCTTCCTGGGTCCGCCACTCCGCCACTTCGCCATGCGGGAGATTTGGCGGACCCAGACGTGGGAGGCTACGGATTGGACTGATAGCTGAAAGCTGATAGCTGTCAGCTATCAGCTTTCAGTTAAAACCCAGCCAGGGGCTCGCACTCTACCCGAGATGATGCTTTTCTGGGGAGGCCGCGAAACGGGCTAGGCCGCGATCCAGGATTTCGCTAGACTGCGGTGCCGCCGGTTCTCCCGCCGGCTGGCCGTTGACAGTTCGCCCCGGAGCCCTCGCATGGACGCGCTCGGCCTGCCTTCCGTGGCCTTGATTCACGACTGGTTGACCGGCATGCGCGGCGGCGAGAAGTGCCTGGAAGTCGTCTGCCGCCGGTGGCCGCACGCCAGCCTCCACACCTTGCTGCACCAGCCTGGCAGCGTCACCGACCCCATCGAACGGCTGCGGCCCCGCACCAGCATCCTGCAACTGCTGCCCCGCGTGCAACGCTACTACCGCTACCTGCTGCCGGTGCTGCCCCTGGCCGCCCGCTGGCGGCTGCCGCCCTGCGACCTGGTACTCAGCTTCAGTCATTGTGTGGCGAAAGCGGCGCTGCCGCCGGAAGGCACGCCGCACGTCTGCTACTGCTTCACCCCGATGCGCTACGCCTGGCACATGCGCGACGCCTATTTCGGCGGGCGCTTCGGCCGGGTCGGCGGGTTCGCGCTCGGTCAGCTGCTGAAGCAGCTGCGCGATTGGGATCGGCGCACGGCGGAGCGAGTCACCCATTTCGTCGCCATCAGCCGAACCATCCAGGAGCGCATCCGCGATTGCTACGACCGGCCCAGCACGGTCATCTACCCGCCGGTGGATACGGACTTCTATTGTCCCGCCGCCGTGCCGCGCGAAGACTACTACCTGGCGGTGTCCGCGTTCGCGCCGTACAAGCGGCTCGATCTGGCCGTGTCCGCCTGCAATCGTCTGAAGCGCCACTTGCTGGTCATCGGCACCGGACAGGACGAGAAACGACTGCGGTCACTGGCGGGGCCGACCGTCGAGTTCCTCGGCTGGCAGTCCGACGCCTCCATCCGCGATCATTTCCGCCGCTGCCGGGCGCTGCTGTTCCCCGGCGAGGAGGACTTTGGCATCGTCCCGGTGGAAGCCCACGCTTGCGGCGCGCCGGTCATTGCCTACGGTCGAGGTGGGGCCACCGAGACCGTGACACCCCTGGATGCCGCCACTGCCCCGACCGGCGTCTGGTTCGACGAACAGACCGAGGAGAGCCTGATCGAAGCGCTGGCGACGTTCGAGCGCCGTGCCGCCGACTTCGATCCGGCGACGATCCGGCAGCGGGCACTGCCCTTCAACGGCCAGCGCTTCGCACACGAACTGTTCGCCTATCTCGACGGCGTGCTGGCGGAACGCCATGGCGTGGTCCGCCGCGCGGCGTGAACGAAACGAGGCCCGCGGGTGGTGCCCACGGGCCTCGTTTCAATCTGGCAGAATCTGTAGCACCCTGGTCGGTTACTTGCACGCCACCGGCACGCAGACGGCGACCTTGACGGTCTTCTGCACCGGCACCATCTCGCAGGTCGTCACCTTCCGGGTCACGGTTTCCTGGACGCAGTCGTAAACCGTGCACTTCGTCGTCCAGGTCTTTTCTTCCGGCTTGTAGGAACAGACGCGCACGGTCACGTCCTTCTTCTCCTGGACGCAGTCGTAGACGGTGCATTTCGTCGTCCAGGTCTTCTCTTCCGGCCGGTAGGAGCAAACGCGAACGGTCACGTCCTTGGTTTCCTGGACGCACTCGTAGACGGTGCAGGCCACCTTCTGGACCTCGGTCACCGGCTTGCAGACGGTGTAGCAACGGCCGCACGAGTCGGTACAGGTCTCGCGCACCATGCGGCACACGGTCACTTCCTTCTCGACGGTCTTCGGCACCAGCTTGTTGCAGACGACCTTGCGGACTTCGTCCTTGTATTCGGGCACCATCACGGTGCACTTGTGCGTCTGCTCGACGACGCGCGGCACCAGCTTATTGCAGACGACCGTACGGACTTCGTCCTTGTACTCGGGCACCATCACGGTGCATTTGTGCGTCTGCTCGACGACGCGCGGCACCAGCTTGTTGACCACGCACTGGATTTCTTTCTCGACCGTCTTCGGCTCGTAGCAGGTCACCACCTTCTCGACGTACTGAACCTCGACGGCGGGAGCGCAGGCCGGCTCACAGCAGGCATTGCGGCGTCCGCCGAAGCCCTGCGCCGCGCTGTTGAGCAGCAGCACGCCGGCCAGGCCCAGACTCATCATCGCGAACTTCTTCATCGGTCGTCCTCGCAGCAGCGACACATTGGTGAAAATAGACAAAATGCACAGAATGCAAAGACCGTGCAACGTTCCCATAATTAGTCGCCGCTGGCGAGCGAGGCAACAGAAAACCGTCCCAATTTATCCAGAATTCTCATTTTAACGCGGTATTCTCGGGCCTCCGCGCGGGTTGTCGCACTTGCAGCATGCGCAGCAGACAATACGCTCCCAGCGCTGCCAGCAAGTGCTTCAGCGTATGGCCGCTCACGCATTCCCCGGTGGCGTGGAAGATCACGCCGTCATAGGGGTGTTCGCAGACCTTCGCCAGCACATAGCATGCCAGCGCCCCTAGCAGCCAGCGGGTGCCGGTGTAGCGTGGCGGGAAGAGCAGCACGATGGGCGGCAACGCTGCCAGCGGAAAGAACTGGACGAAGTAGTACGGCCGCAAGTCGTCGTACCACGCCCAGTAAGCCACGCTGCCCACCCCCGCCAGGAGCAGCGGGCCCAGCAACCATCTGCCCAGGGTCGCGCAAAGGCGTTCCGAGAGAATGGCGCAGAACAACGCCATGAAAGCCACGGCCATTGGCAACCGGTCCCACACCAGGCGCGGATTGTCCGGCGTCAGGTGATAGTAGGCCGAACCGACGGCAGTGCCGGCGATACCGAGGAAGAACAGCAGGTAGGGCCAGCGCTCGACGCTGGTCAAGAACGGGCCCTCGTCGCGAACGAGGTCGCGGCGCAAGACGAACCGGACGCCCAGGATGCCCACCAGCAAGAAGGGCAGGTTCGAGACGACGTCGTTGAAGTTGGGAATGCCCAGCCAGGCCCGCTGGTCGGCGAAGCGATGGTAAGTCAGATCCTGCGGCAACGGCGGCCGAGAGAACAGACCGCCCACCGCCGCCAGCGCCAGAACGGCCAGCAACAGGAGCCTCCAGGTCAAGCCGAACGAGGTCTGTATTCCGGATGGCGGTGGGTTCATGGATGGGGTGTTGGCGTTTCAGGGCGTGATTGCGTGGAGTACGTCGGGCTTTCCAGCCCGACAGGCCGCAACCTCGACTCGCGGGACCTGGCAACACGGGTGGCTGTTGATCACCGGCAGTGCCTGTCGGGCGGGAAAGCCCGACGTACTTCAGCCGGGTCGCTCTGGGAAGCCCGACGTACTTGAAAACAGTATAGACCGACCGGATTGCATCTCCATCGCCGCCGTGCGAAAATCCTACGATTGCTGGATGGTCGCCCTCCTGGAGCAGAGCGGATTCGCGCAATGAAACTGGTGATTCACCCTCCCGTCGATGACGCCCGACTGGCCAAGATCGTCGCTGCCGCCGAGGACATGCAGGTCGTCAACGCGCCCGACGAACCGGCGGCGCTGGCCAATATGCCCGATGCCGACGCCTTCTTCGGCAAGATCACACCGCCCCTGCTGGCCGCCGCCGAGCGGTTGAAATGGGTGCAAGCGCCCACGGCCAGCCTGGAGCACTATGTCTTTCCGGAGTTGGTCGAGCACCCCTGCCAGCTGACGAATATGCGTGGGCTGTTCTCGGATGTGATCGCCGACCATGTGTTCGGCTTCATCACTTGCTTCGCCCGCAACTTTCACGTCTACATTCGCAATCAACTCGAACGCCGCTGGCAGCCCGTCGGCGGCGAGAGCGAGCGCGTGGTGTTCACCACCGGGCCGGCCTACGTCAGCGCCATGGACCGCGCGCACCGCACCCTCACCGAAGCGACGCTCGGCATCGTCGGCCTGGGCGCGATCGGCCAGGAGGTGGCGAAGCGCGGCGCGGCGTTTGGCATGCACGTGCTGGCCCTCGATCCAATGGTCACGCAGCCGCCCCCAGGCGTCAAGGCGGTGTGGAAGCCGGGCCGTCTGCCGGTGCTGCTGGCCGTCAGTGACTACCTGGTCATCTGCGCGCCGCACACGCCGGACACCGCGAAGATGTTCGGCCGCGAACAGTTTCAATTGATGAAGCCGACCGCCTACCTCATCAACATTGGCCGCGGGGCCATCGTCGATCTGACGGACCTGACCGCCGCGCTCGAAGCTGGCGAACTGGCCGGCGCGGGCCTGGACGTCTTTGAGGAAGAGCCTTTGCCGGCCGACCATCCGCTCTGGGGCATGCCCAACGTCATCCTGACGCCGCACGTCGCCGGCTATTCGCCATTGATCGCCGAGCGCCACCTCGCCGTGCTGCTGGCGAACGTGAGCCGCTTTCGCCATTACGAAAAGCTCCTGAATGTGGTCAACAAGGCCACCTGGTTCTGATCCGCGCCGCTTGCGGCTTCGCACGGCTTTCCGCGATAATGACCTCATGTCCTCCCTCGCCGAGCGTCTCAAGGAGAACGGCCGCTCCCTGGGCTTTGAACTCATCGGCATCGCGCCGGCGACGCCCGCCGACAGCTTCGACCGCCTGCAAGACTGGCTGGCACGCGGCTGCGCGGGCGAGATGGCCTACATGCACCAACACGCGGCGGCGCGCCGCGACCCAACCTCGATACTCACATCCGTTCGCAGTGTGGTGATGGTCGGGATGAACTACGCGGCAAGCCTGGGATGTGGGCCTGTGAAGGCGCGGGTTGCTCGCTATGCCCAGGGGGCCGACTACCACGAAGTCCTGTGGGACAAGCTGAACCGGCTGCTGGCCTGGGTGCAGACTGAAGCACCGGGCTGCCAGGGGCGGGGCGTGGTCGATACCGCGCCGCTGCTCGAGCGCGATTTCGCCCGCCGCGCCGGCCTGGGCTGGTTCGGCAAGAACACCATGCTGCTCAACAAGCGCCAGGGCAGCTACTTCTTCCTGGGCGCGCTGCTGCTCGATCTCGATCTGCCGGCCGACGCGCCCCACGCGACCAGCCACTGCGGCACCTGCACCGCCTGTCTGGATGCCTGCCCGACGCAGGCGTTCGTCGCGCCTGGCATGCTCGACGCGCGCCGCTGCATCAGCTATCTGACCATTGAATTGCGCAGCCCGATCCCCGAGGACTTGCGCGCGCCGACCGGCGACTGGCTCTTCGGCTGCGACATTTGCCAGGAAGTCTGCCCCTGGAACCGCCGCGCGCCCGGCACGCGGGAACCGGCGTTGCAGCCCCGATCTGAACTGGAAGCGATCGATCCGATCACGGTACTCGGTCTTTCGGCGGCGGAGTTCCGCGCACGCTTTCGCGGCACGGCGCTGCTGCGTGCCCGGCGGCGCGGGTTGCTCCGTAACGCGGCCATCGTGCTCGGCAACGCCGGCGATCCAGCCGCGCTGCCGGCGCTGCGCCGCGCATTGGAGGACGAGGAATCCCTGGTGCGAGAAGCGGCGGCCTGGGCCATTGCCCGGATTCTGGCGGAAAACCGAGCCAGGGACGACGGTAGCGGCAACCTGCCAGGGCCGGTCGCTGATTGAGTCTGCGAGAGATCGAGAACTTCCAGGGCCGGCTCCGGGTGTGCGTTGAGCCGACGGATGGCGGCGTAGCTGGGAGCGGCCACGCCCACGCCCATCTGCAAGTGCATGACGCCGTTGCACACC